>JAFDEW010000022.1 GCA_019310125.1 Deltaproteobacteria bacterium
GTCGGGATGGCTTTGTTATAATCCTCTTTGGCCTGATATATCATTTTTTCCTTTTCCTGAGTTGCCTGATTCACTTCGTTAAATGACGCCTGTACCGGTTCGGGAACATTGGTTTTCTTCATTTCGATGGTTATGATATTGATTCCGGAGTCTGCCCTATCCATCTCAGCTTGCAAGACGTTCCTGGCTTCAACTGCAATTTCTTCTCGCTTACTGATGACTTCATTGATACTTCTGTCGCCGACCACCAGCCGCATTGCCGCCTCGGACATATCAATGAGCAGTATCCTGTTATCACGGACTTTAAACAAAAATTTGTACGGATCCTTTATCCGGTATTGGACAATCCAGGGCACAAGCGCCACATTCAAATCCCCGGTCAACATAAGGCTAACGTTTTTATTCTCACCGCCGGATATGGCACGGCTTTGGACATCTCTCCGCACGGTACGAAAACCGAATTCCTCTTTGTAGACCCGGCGAACCTTGACCTTAGTCACCTTTTCAATCCCTGAAGGCAGTTTGAAACTAAGGCCCGGTTGAGTGGTTCGGACATATTTTCCAAACCGCTGAACAACCCCCACTTCATCAACCGCCACCGTATAGAATGTGGATGTGCTGAAAAATAATACAATAAAAATAAGGAGGATAAGAGGACCGCCCGGCAGTTTGAACTTTTTAAATTTTTCTACAATTTCATCCATCTTAGGAGGGACGAACCCCCCCCCTCCTTCCTTGTGTTCTTGCTTTGCTTTAAGTTTGTCCCAATCCCAATTCATAGCATGTATTCCTGTTATTTTAGTTTTGATGATCTTGAAAAAGTCAGAAAAGCGACCTTTTTGCGAGAGTCTTTTTTGTTTAACAATTCAATCCTCTTATTATCTAAGGTACCCATGCTTTCAAGTCAAGCAAAAAGCAAAGGTTAATTGTTTCTTGACAATAAAACCGATCCATTTATAGTATTTTTTTATGAACAAAAGAAAAAACGTCGAAAAATTTGAACACATAGGAAATATAATAGGGAACGTCTTGAAGACCTGCCGAAATGATTTTGATGAAAATCTGGCACAGGTCTGGGGCCTTTGGGACAGGGCAGTCGGAGATAGCATCGCTAAAAATGCCCGTCCGGCGGCCTTCAAAGGAAACCTCCTTCTGGTGAATGTTACCAGTTCCACATGGATGCACCAGCTTCAGTTCCTTAAAAAGGATATTATAAAACAAATCAACCATGTCTTGGGAAAAGACTTGGTTAAAGAAATAAAATTCAAGATCGGCCCCATATAAAAATGGAGTCTTTGACCACCGATTCTCTCTTCAATGGCAGTATCCGGGTAAAGCAGCATGGATCAGGCTATCGCTTTTCCCTGGATGCTGTTTTACTGGCCCGACATGCCAGGCCGAGCCCGGACCATACGGTCCTTGATCTGGGAACCGGTTGTGGCATCATTCCGCTGATATTGGCTTATCGTCATCCGAAAATAAAAATTTATGGGGTTGAGGTGCAAACGGAACTTGCCGATATTGCGACGCTCAACATAGCAGAAAACCATATGGAGAATCGTATTACCATTTATTGCAAGGACTTAAAAAGACTACAACAGGATATGACCTCCGGACCGGTGGACCTGGTAGTGACGAATCCTCCGTACAGGAAACTCGAATCGGGAAGGTTAAACCCGAATCATCAGCGTGCCGTTGCAAAACACGAAATAAAGGCAACCCTTTTCGATGTGGTTGAGACGGCCCGTCGCATGCTACGGACGTCCGGACGGTTTGTTATTATTCACGCGGCGGAGCGAATGGTTGACATTATCATACAAATGCGGTCTGCCGGGATAGAACCCAAATATATTCGCATGATCCATTCCTCCCGGCAAGTAAACGCAAAGCGGATTCTTGTGGAAGGAAAAAAAGGAGGTCGTCATGGAATAACCATCGGTCCGCCGCTCATGATCTACCGTAAGAACGGGGTATACTCCGGTGAGGTTCAGAGGATGTTTATGCCTTAGAACAGTCGTAACCGTTCACAGGTTCAGGGTTCAAAGTTCAATTGTTAAGGTAGTTAAAAACTTTGATTTTGAGTCCAATGCAGAATTCATTCGGGCTTTAGGATTAACCGAGCGAGCTTGTACTGAAATTAAAAGTAAAAACATGAAAAATTGTAAAGCCATTAACCCTGAACCTTGAACCTATAAACCCTGAACGGTTACGAATAGTCTTATCAGTCCAGTTTGTTTAACACCTGACCGGTTGTTACCTTTGGGAAAAAATAGGTTGCTTTTCGCGGCATAACAAGGCCGGCTTCGGCAATTTTGCGAACCTGCTGAATTTTTGTTGAATTCATAATAAAGGCGATATCGTGCTTGCCCGTATCCACCGCATCGATAGCATCCTTTGCCGTGCTCGAATAGGCAATCAGCTTTTCATTATCGTGACGGAACTGATCAAAACCAAAAATCTCCATAAAAATAAGCCGGGATAATACCGTTACATCAATATTTCTGACCACTTCCGGCAATTCATCCGTGAACATCTGATCCATAACCCCGGGCTTTAATGTCAGAAGATAAAGCTCCCTTGGATCTTTCATAAAAACCCCTATACAATTTTTTGAATTATTTGATGAAAGAATCGACATAAATTGGGCTCTTGCTTCTGCCTGCTGGCCGTTTTTGTAAGGGATTGTTATAATATCAAAATAAGCGCCTGCCTTTTTCATAAGCGACAATCTCGAAGCAGCCGGGACTTGATTCAGCATACGGTGCGCCGGAAGAATAATAAGTCCCGGATCTTCCATACTGCAAAGATACATCATTACATAGTTTGCCGGATGATCTGCGCTGAAATTAGGACGGTTGGCCGACAACCAGTCTCGGTAGTTGAGTGCCGTTTCATAACGATGATGTCCGTCAGCAATGAAAATGAGCTTGTCTTTGAAGGCTTCAGAAACATGCCGGTGAACCGCCGTATCGGTTATTCGCCACAGAAAGTGTTTATGTCCGTTGCTGTCGGTAAACGCATTATCGGCTGTTTTATTGAAAGTGGCATTTTTTAGTTTATCGAGAACACGGTTTTCATTATCTGAATACAAAGAAAATATCGGGCTGAAATTGGCATGACAGGCTTTCATCAGCTCAAGCCTTTCGGATTTCACGTTGGGAAAGGTCTTCTCATGGGGAAGAACCACACCTTTTTCAAAAGGCTCAAGTCCCACCAGGACAATCAGGCCGTAACGAGTAACCATCTTGTTTTCATGGGTAAATTCCATGGCCGTAAAATAAAACGCCGGTGTTTTGTCACGCTCCATGATATGACCTGAAAGCCACTTATTAAAACAGTCTGCTGATCTTGTATATCGGTTGTTTGTGCTGGTGTCGTCTTGGTTTGTCTTGCCAAGTGTCAGCCGGATAATGTTATGGGGATGTTTTTCATGATATTCAAGCTGTTCCCGCTCTGAGATAATATCAAAGGGGGGAGCTACAACATTTGCCATATTGTCTATTTTGACAGGATTATAAAGGATTCCCCTGAAAGGGATTATTTTTGCCATATTTACAGATTCCTTATTTATTATTTTTAGTCACAACCTTGTTCTTTAAAATAAATCGAATTCAAATGAAGGGTAATATTTTCAAGAAGCTAAATCGTTAGTTTTTAAAATGAGGGATCTGATACTATAAAGAATAAGCTTAATCAAGTGATAAAAATAAATGATCCACAAAATGTGTGGGGCGAATCGTCTTCAAATAAAACAAGATTATTGACAGGGTCTATTAAAAAATTATATTGATCTAATCTATATGTTAGCGATTGAGGATGTTGGAGAGGTGGCCGAGCGGCTTAAGGCCCCGCTCTCGAAAAGCGGTATCCTGTCAAAAACGGGATCGTGGGTTCAAATCCCACCCTCTCCGCCATACCATGGTATCTTAATAAAATTAGCGCTTGCCTCAAAATTTTCGGAGAGATGTCCGAGCTGGCCGAAGGAGCACGACTGGAAATCGTGTGTGCTGTCAAAAGCGGCACCGAGGGTTCGAATCCCTCTCTCTCCGCCATATAAAATTTAGGAACTGCCCAAATTGGCATGTGTCACAGAGACCTTTGAAGGTTGAATAATTTTTGAGACGTTAAGTTATGTCTTATCTTGTACTTGCACGTAAATATCGCCCCCAAACTTTTGACCAAGTTATAAAACAGGACCATGTGACACAGACGTTAACCAATGCGATTTCGTCGGGTCGCGTGGCCCACGCAATCCTGTTTTCAGGGCCCAGAGGCACCGGAAAAACAACGGTTGCCCGCATATTGGCAAAGGCCATGAACTGTAAGGACGGCCCTGTACCGGTTCCATGCAATGAATGCAGATCATGCAAAGAGATTACTGCAGGAAGTGCCGTGGATGTGTTTGAAATTGACGGCGCCTCAAACAACAGTGTTGATCAGATCAGGGAACTGCGTGAAAACGTCAAGTACATGCCTGCTCACAGCCTTTACAAGATATATATTATTGATGAAGTTCATATGCTCAGCATCGCCGCCTTTAACGCGCTTTTAAAGACTCTGGAAGAACCCCCGCCCCATGTAATGTTTGTTTTTGCCACTACGGAACCTCGTAAGATTCCCATAACCATCCTTTCCAGATGCCAGCGACATGATTTCAGACGAATAGATGTTGAGTCGATTTCCAAGCATATGGAAACGCTGTGTGCCAAAGAAGGTGTTGAAATTGCCGTTGACAGCTTGGAGTTAATTGCTCGTGAAGCCGGAGGAAGCATGAGAGACGGCTTGAGCCTTCTTGATCATGTGATGTCTTGCTCCCAAGGAGCGATTACCCATAAACAGGTTCTGGATATACTGGGCGTTATAGACAGAGAAATTATTTTTAATCTGTCCGCATCTATTTTAGGCGGACAAATCCCGGAAGTTCTTGATATCTTGGATGAGATATACAGCGCCGGCCATGATATGAAAAAGCTGTATGCGAACCTGATGGAACACTTCAGGAATTTATTGCTCGTCAAGATGGTGGAAAAAATCGACAGGCTTGTGGATATCCCATCACATGAAATAGACTTGATGCGTGACCAGGTGAAAGAAGTTTCAAGAATTTTTTTGAACCAGATATTGGATTTGTTCTTTAAAAAGGAAGTCTTAATATTAAATTCAACACAACCCAGGCTGGCCATTGAAATGGTTTTTATCCGGATGTTTCAAATGAAACCGGTCTTGCCCATTGATATTCTCATAGAAAAGCTTGATAATCTGAGAAAAGACATTTATGAACCCGAAACGGATTTTCGTGATACCCAAAGCAAGCCAGTGTTAAAAGATACCCAAGAAGACCCCATAGAAACATCAGATGAAGTATCGAGCATTGCAGAATCCATAGAGCCTTTTACTCCAGCACCTTATGATCCGAATGAGACTATTGACAGGGTCTGGGAAAGACTTCTATCAACTTTTTCAGAAAAACATCCTTCCCTGGCGGCAAATTTGAAAAATTCTACTATAAAAAGCCTGTCCGGTCACCGTCTGGAAATCGAAGTAAACGGAAATGATTTTAACATAAATATGGTCCGGCGAAGTAAAAACAGTACGATTATAAAAAAAGTATGCAGCGATTTTTTCGGCAAAGACATGGAAGTAATTATAGCCGCAAAAAAAATACAACCCCTTGAAAATCAGGACAAAAAAAACCACGTAGAACGTTTAAAACAGGAGGCATTATGCCACCCTCTTGTTACGGATACCATAGACATTTTCAACGGCAATGTTGTTGACGTTAAGATTTTATAGGAGGTGTTTAAATGAAAGGCATGGGAAAGATGATGAAACAGGCCCAGCAGCTTCAATCCAAAATGTTAAAACTACAGGAAGAAATGGCGGATAAAACGGTTGAAACAAGTTCCGGTGGAGGTATGGTAAAAGTTGTGGCCAACGGTCGGCAACAGTTATTATCCATTCAAATAGAAAAGGAAGTCGTTGATCCTGATGATGTGGAAATGCTCCAGGATCTCATACTTGCAGCTATAAATGACGCGTTAATAAAATCACAGGAAATGGCCACCCAAGAAATGAGCAAACTCACCGGTGGTCTCAATATACCGGGATTGACATAGGCATTTTAGATCATTTCAAACTTTTAGATAAACCGAATTTTAAAAATATGATATTTAACTTTATTATTAAATTTAAGCAGTTAAAAGACAATCAACGATGAACTACTATCCGCCATCTATTCTGAAATTAATCAAAAGCCTTTCCAAGCTTCCCGGGATAGGAGAAAAGACCGCCGAGAGGCTTGCTATGCATATACTCCGAGCACCGCGTAGAGAGGCGGAACAGCTTTCGAAGCGTATTGTTGAGGCGAAAGATACCATAAGATTATGTTCTATCTGTTTTGGGCTAAGCGACACCGATATCTGTAAGATCTGTAGTGACCAGACAAGAACTTCCTCAATATTATGTGTGGTAGAGCAGCCTGCCGATATGGTAGCTATTGAAAAATCAGGGGCTTTTACCGGATTGTACCACATCCTTGAAGGCGTTCTGTCTCCCATGGACGGCATCGGACCCGACAACATCAGAATCAAAGAACTTATTTCAAGGATAGCCAACGGGGGAATCAAAGAGGTTATTCTTGCGACAAGTACAAATTTGGAAGGCGAAACCACAGCAGCTTATATTGCAGATCGTATAGAGAATTACCCGATCAAAGTGACGCGAATCGCATCCGGCGTTCCCATTGGAGGCGATTTAAAATATGTGGATCAGATTACCCTGAAAAAGGCTATGGAAACCCGGCATGCTGTATAAGGATGTAACACCGTCAGATATTTTCAAATGCCAGCAATGCAGCGAGTGTTGCAAGGGATATGGAGGCACATTTGTAACCGAAAAAGAAATTAAGGCCATCGTGGATTATCTTCATGTCGATTCTGAGAGTTTTATTGATAATTACTGCCAGGTATCGGGGGGGAAACCGGTTTTGGCACAGGGCAAAAATGGGTATTGTGTATTCTGGGACGGACTATGCACAATTCATCCGGTCAAACCCCGGATGTGCAAAGAGTGGCCTTTTATAAAAAGCGTACTGGTTGATATAAACAACTGGCAGATTATGGCCACACTTTGTCCGGGCATTCGAACGGATTTACCTGACAGCGTTATCAAAGAATGTGTCCGCAAAGAACGCACAAAGAGCCTATAACAAGCTTCCAGTTTCTTTACATCTGCCAATCCTTTACATCTGATAGTTTGTAAACATTATTCCCTGCCCGGTCCGAAATTATCCTGCGGAGAATATTTCTTGTTTCAAGATCTTTCAAACCTTCAAGTAATGACGCTCGGGCACTGTTCCACATTTCAGAAAGTTTCTTGGTCGAGATCGTCGCGTCAGTGTCTGCAAGGCTGCAGCACATCAGATATACTGAAACCGTCTCCACCGAAAGTCCCAGTTTAAAAATCTTCTGGCTCATGGCCGAAGTTTGATTTTGTGAATTCATCGATGCACCTTGATTTTTGTTAGTTGTCATTTATGGTTTGCCATGGAAAACAAATAAATATAATCCTATCAAAAAAAAGTCAAATGATCACCCCTAAAAGCAGCAACTTGCTTTGATAGGGGTGTAAATTAAGACCGTTGGTAAACGCTTATCCTTGCATATTGACAAACCGTGACTCCGAAGCTTTTTTTAGGTGTCAGGTGTCAGGAATGATGAACAGAGGCGCTGACACCTGAAACCTGACACCAAATAGCATGGCAATCTTAGCAAACAACAGTCTTTATTTACACCCGTTTGATAGTCATGGAAAGGATAACAATGATTGGCGTATTCGACTCAGGAATAGGGGGACTTACCGTTGTTCGGTCACTGATGAAGCAACTCCCCAACTATGATATTATCTATTTTGGCGATACTGCTCGTACGCCATACGGAAGCAAGAGCCCCGAAACCGTGGTCGGGTATGCTCTCGAAAATACCGAGTTCCTTTTAAAGCAGGGTGCAAAAATTATTGTAATGGCCTGCAATACTGCTTCAAGTGTGGCTTCTGATCCTGTGGCTGAAAACTTTGATATTCCTATATTCGAAGTTATATCTCCGGCATCAGCAAAAGCAATTGAAAGTTCCAGGAATCTAATCGTCGGGATTATCGGAACGCGGGCAACGGTAAAAAGCGGCATTTACGAAGAAAAAATCAAGGCAATGAAACCTAAGGCAAAGGTCTATTCAGTTGCCTGTCCGCTTCTGGTTCCTTTGGTAGAAGAGGGATGGCTGAAAAAACCCGAAACGGTGATGATAATTAAAAAATATCTTCATCCTCTAAAAACAAGGCAGATAGACACGCTTATTCTGGGCTGCACCCATTATCCTCTCTTAATAGATAAAATTCAACGAAAAATCGGTAAAAGGGTAACCGTTATCGACTCATCCATTGCGCTTGCAGAAAGTGTAAGGATCTTTTTAAACACGCATCCCGAGGTTGACGATTCACTGGGCAAAAATGGAGCGTTCCGGCTCTTTGTGTCAGATGTCACCGAGCAGTTTGAAAAGACAGCCCAGGCCACACTTAAAAAAAAGGTTTTGCTTGAGCATATAAAATTGTAGACTTGGAATATGCAAAGAAAAGGCACGCCGACTGCTAAGGTAATTCAAATTGAACGTGTTAACGGAGACTTAACCCTTTCGAAATAATTGTTTTTTTGAGTTTTTACGAGACCATCAATAATAAATAAGGTAATAACTTTCACATGGAATCTAATAAAAGATTAGTAATACTTAAGTCTTATATTAGGGAATTGCCTAGTTTTCCGGCAACTGTCAACAAGGTCATGGAAATCTGCTATGATGCAAACACATCTCCTGCGGATCTGAGCAAGGTAATCAGTCTGGATCCTGTGTTATCCGGGAAAGTTATGCAACTTGTCAACTCAGCCTACTTTGGTTTCTCGCATGGAACTGTCTCTCTGGTAAAGGCAATTATTATGCTGGGTATGAATACAGTGAAAAATCTTGCCCTCGGCCTTGCTGTGATGAGTACCCTTGGGAGTCGTAAAAATTTTCATGCACTTGATATGGATGCATTCTGGAGACATTCTCTCGGGGTAGGTGTTATTTCAAAGCTAATTGCTAAAAAACGTAACGTAACTCCAGAGAAACTGGAAGGATACTTTATTGCCGGGCTATTGCACGATATTGGAAAGATACCGTTGAATGGAAAATTCTCCGATGAATATCGGCTTGCCATGGAGATTTCGGACAGAGAGTATCAACCTCTCTTTCTCTCCGAAAGACAGATTCTGGGGATAGATCATGCGTTCGTTGGAAGTTTTATTGCGGAAAACTGGAAACTGGGAACAGAGATTATAGATGCTGTCACCTATCATCATTCCCCGGAAACCTATAAAGGCGAAGAGAAAGATATTCTTTTTACTATAATTCTTGCGAACTATTTTGCAAACAGATCGGGAATCGGTTTCTCCGGAGACCCGTCTATGGAAGAAATTTGGCCCCAAGTGTTTCAGCACTTTTCTGTCGGCCCGGATACAACTCTTGATTATTTGAATGATCTTACTGATGAAGTCACTCAAGAAATAGAAAAAGCCCAAATATTTTTAAAAGTTGCTCGATAAGGAGAATACCATGAAAGTTCGTTTCTGGGGGGTTCGTGGCTCCATTGCATGCCCTGGAATAGACACCGTAGAATTTGGGGGTAACACCTCATGCTTAGAACTCCGGTTTGGCCAAAAAAACAGGCTCATTATCATTGATGCCGGAACCGGAATCCGTGCATTGGGAGACCATCTGGTGCAAAATGATTTCCGAAAAGGACCCATTAAAACCGAGATCTTCATAACCCATACCCATTGGGATCACATCATCGGTTTTCCCTTTTTCCATCCGATCTATATTGAGGGGACAAAACTGAAGGTGTATGGACCTATAACGTTTGAGGAAGACACTATTGAACATATTATGGGCGACCTGCTGAGATACCGTCACTTTCCGGTATTGCACGGTGAACTTAGAGCAGATATCGATTATTTTCAGCTCGGTGAATGCGGGATGGATCTTGGTGACGGAATTAGTCTGAAAACAAAATACTTAAACCATCCGCTTCTTTGTCTGGGGTACCGATTTGAATTCAACGGCAAGGTCCTCTGCACCGCCTTTGACACAGAGCCCTTTAGAAACGTCTTCTCCACAGATCCAAACGCCCCGGATTATGATCTGGTTGCAAGTGAGAAAGGAGAAGAAGCCGTCATAGAAGAAAACCAAAAGCTATTGGATTTTTTTCACGGTTCTGACATTCTAATCCATGATTGTCAGTACACCAAAAAAGAGTACTTTGAATCAAGAATAGGATGGGGCCATTCTTATTTTGAACATGCAATCAATTTCGCCCTTGAGGCCAGCGTAAAAAAAATCGTTCTTTTTCACCATGATCCGCCACGAACGGATCAGGAACTGTTTGCCCTTGAAAAACGTTGCCATGATTTTATGGCGAATCACGCTTCACTTGAAATTGTTGTTGCAAAAGAAGGAATGGAGATTCTTCTTTGACATCCCCAATGGGGAGTTGCCGGGAATCAGTTATCCGTTAACAGTATGTTTTAAGACAAACTATCCGCCGGCACAGCAATTAAAGTGACCATGGCTTTTGATATAAGTTTTTCCTGGCCGTGAGATACAGAAAAAACTTCGGATTCTGATACTTTGATTTTTTTGCCGTTATTGATCACTTTTGAACGACAGACCATCAATTCTCCAACCGCAGGTTTAAAGTAATTAATTTTGAACTCAATGGTCAGGATTCGATACTTATCAGAAACAGTGGTAAACGCAGCGTAGCCGGCCGTATGATCCGCCATGGTCGCAATGACACCTGCATGCACAAACCCGTCTTGCTGCTGGTGGACCGAACAAATTTTTAAACGGGACTCAAATATCCCGTAGTCCACCCTCTCAACTTCAAACCCGCAGTTGGCCGGAAACCCTTGAACATAATCTTTTTTTAAAAATTCAAATCTTTCCATTCTAACTCATTGAAAAGGCGAATCTGGCTTTTGGTCGAATATATTTTTGAGTGAGCCCTACCCCGGACCATCCGGCCTCCGGCTCGTAGAGCCTACAGCTCGGAGAGAACCAAAAATATTTGCCACAAAGACGCTAAGACACAAAGGATATATTAATTATTCTTTGTTCGTGCCTTGGTGTCTTAGTGGCAGAATGGAAGAAATTTTACCACAAAAAGCACAATATTTGCAACCAAGGAACTAAGTCGATATTTTCGAAAAATCTGCTATGGTTTCAAACAGATCTGCTATGTGCTTGAGCAGGCTAAGTCTGTTGTTGCGTATGTTTGTCTCCTTTGCCATGACCAAAACACCATCAAAAAAAGCATCCACCGGACCGCGAAGGGTAGCGATCTCGTGCAGTGCCTGTCCCGGATCTCCCTTCTTTAGGTTGATCGATACGTTGTCTTTGACCGCTTGATATGCCGAATAAAGGGCATCTTCGGAATCATGTTCAAACAGGTTTTCCTTGATGGGTTTTGCTTTAAAGCCCTTCACCTTTTTGATGATATTGACGACACGCTTGAACGCAACCGCCAGGGGTTCAAAATCGGGTGCGGTCTTTAGATTCTGGAGTGCTTTGGCCCGGTTCCAGACATCCGGAACATTGTCCGCCGATACACTCACAACGGCCTGGATCACGTCTTTTGAAAACCCTTGTTCCGCCAGTAAATGTGTCATACGGCTTTGTATAAATGTGTTTACCGGACCGGCGATTTCCCGGATCTTCCCGGCGCCCTTTACACCGTATAGGTTTAGACTTTTCTCGATTATCTCCTTCAAAGAAAATGAAAAGTTTTTATCGAGCATGATTTGGATTAAACCGATGCCCTGCCGCCGAAGCGCATATGGATCGGAAGCGCCGGTGGGAGTAAGTCCTACGGAAAAAAATCCGCAGATGTTATCGATCTTGTCGGCAATCGCAAGAATCGCGCCCGCCCGGGTTCCGGGAAGTTCGCCCCCTGAATAAATCGGCCGGTAATGTTCTTCAATTGCTTTAGCCACTGCAACAGGTTCATTCGTAACAGAGGCATAAACCCTGCCCATAATCCCCTGGAGTTTGGGAAATTCAACCACAACATGGCTAACCAGATCGGCCTTGCATAACCAGGCGGCCCGGGTAACATGCTTTTTCAAATCCGAACCCGTTTCAACCTTATCTGACAAAAATCCCCCAATTTTTTGAAGACGCACAATTTTTTCATGCATGGACCCGAGTTTGGCCTGGAAAAGAACGCCTTTCAGTTTCTCCACCCTGTCTTTTGAGGAATACTCCAGATCACTTTTATAAAAGAATTGAGCATCCGCAAGACGGGCTCTCAGAACCCATTCATGGCCGGTTGACACCAGGTTCATATCTTTGGTACGGGTATTGTTTACCGCTATAAAGCAGGGCATGAGATTTCCCTTATTGTCTATCACGGCAAAATACTTTTGGTGTTCCCGCATGGCGGTAATCAGTATTTCACTGGGAACTTCCAGAAACTTTTTATCAAATTTGCCCACCGTAGCCACAGGATACTCAACCAGGTTCTTTACAATCTCCACCAGTTCATCATCAGGCAAAATCTTACCGCCTACTTTTTTTGCAGCCTTATCTATCTCTTTCTCAAGACTTTTTTTGCGTGCTTGAAGATCGACGAGTACTTTTGCGGAACGCAGGGTTTTAATATAGTCCTCGGGGCTGGAAATCTTTAGTTTGGTATTATTCATAAAATAATGCCCACAAGTATATCTTCCGCTTTTTATATCTCCTATGGTAAAAGGAATTATTTTCTCACCCAAAAGGGATAGGATCGAATGTATGGGCCTGGCAAATTGAATATCAAGCTCCGCCCATTTCATGGTCTTTGGAAACGGTGTGGAAAGAATCACTTTCGGCAGGATGTTTTTTAGTAACGTCAGTGTCGGAAGCCCGCGTTCCGTAACTTTTGCACACAAATAGCGGCCCTTATTCGTATCCTTTATGGTTAAAGCATTTACCGAAACCCCGACCTTTTCAGCGAATTTTTTTGCCGCCACAGTGGGTTGGCCCTTTTCATTAAATGCGACCTTTTCAGGAGGTCCCACGACTTCCGAAATAAGGAGTTTTTGTTTGGCTGCAACTTTTTGTACTTCCACTGCAAGCCGTCTCGGGGTCGCAAAAAACCTGGCACTGCCGTGGTTAATACGGGCATCGGTCATTTTTTGCAGCAGCATTGAGGATATTGCATTCAGCGCAGGTTCAATGTAACCTGCCGGTATCTCTTCCGTCCCTATCTCAAGCAATAAAGTTTCCATATCCACCTCTGTTTTCATTTAATCTAGTGCAAAAATTAAATCGGAGTATTCATGAATCATGCACCATTAATCCTGTATCAACCATTAAACATCATCTTATAAACGAAACCGCCTTTAAAATCATTTCTCCTTTTTCAACAAAGGATATCCCATCTCCTTCCTTTGCTCCAGGTATCCTTCTGCGCAGGCTCTGGCAAGGTTTCTTATGCGTCCGATATAACCGGTTCTCTCCATAACACTGATGGCACCGCGAGCATCCAAAAGGTTAAAGGTATGGGAACATTTCAAACAATATTCATAGGAAGGAAGAACCAGCTTTTCTTTAATCATGCGTGCGGATTCCGCCTCGTACTTATCAAAAAACTCGAGCAGCATTGACACATCTGCTTTCTCAAAATTATAAGTTGACTGTTCCACTTCCTGCTGATGATGGACATGTCCATAGGTAACCTCATCGTTCCATTTCAGATCATAAACGTTGTCAACGCCTTGCAGATACATGGAAATACGTTCCAATCCGTAAGTGAGTTCCACAGATATGGGAAACAATTCAACACTGCCGCACAATTGAAAATAGGTAAACTGGGTAATTTCCATGCCGTCCAGCCAGACTTCCCATCCAAGACCGGATGCACCAAGAGTGGGAGATTCCCAATCGTCTTCCACAAACCTTATGTCATGTTCAAGGGGATCGATCCCAAGCACTTTAAGGCTGTTCAAATACTGCTGCTGAACGTCAGAAGGAGAGGGTTTCAGTATTACCTGATACTGATAGTAATGCTGCAACCGATTCGGGTTCTCACCGTAGCGACCGTCTGTGGGCCGCCGGGAAGGCTGGACATAAGCGACTTTCCATGGCTCAGGGCCAAGTGCCTTCAGCAGAGTGGCTGGATGAAATGTCCCGGCGCCGACTTCAATATCATAAGGTTGGGCCACAACACACCCCCTTTGAGCCCAAAACTTCTCTAACGACATAATAACATCCTGAAAATTCATTTCTCTCCCCTCATTAACTCATTGTTATTCATGAATATTGCACAATAACCCTTCTGAATCTATGGTTACATCCAACAGACGGGCGTCCTTTCTCCTTGAAAGAACTGTTTCCCATATCCCCTTTAAGTTGTCAATATCTTCGATTTCACCCAGAGCCCAAATACAGCCGCCTCCTCCGGCACCCGTGAATCGAGCACCGCAGTTGTTTTTCAACGCAGAAGCAACAAGTTCTTCTCCAATATCATCAAAGACCCCGGGGGTCATCTTTCTTCTGATGACCACTTCCCGGTTCATTAAAACCGAAGCATCTTTAAAATTTAGTGCATGTAACGCTTGAGCAAACTTTTGTGTGCATGCAACAATTTCAGCCCAAAGTCCACGATTTTTTCCTGAAAGAAACTGATGAACCCACTTTTTGTTAATATCTTTCGACTCATGTGGCACACCGCAATAGGCCAGCAGCAGGTGACGTTTAAGATCATTAAAAAAAATTTTCTTCACAATGACCTTTTTCCTAAAATACGGCTTTCCCACGCCGTCTTGCCAGGTCCACGCATTAACACCGCCATATACAGCCGCAAGCTGGTCCTGGAGTCCACACGGAACGCCGGCGACGCTTGCTTCCAAGGCCTGGGCAAGCAGAGCAATCTGAAGCCTGGAAAGCGGTTTTACACCCATTTGCCCGAAAATATATGAAAAGGCCCCCACAAGCGCCACTGCCGCTGCGGATGATCCCCCTAACGCGCTGCGCGGCGGTGATGAAGAGTTGATATCAATATGCACACCTTCGGCCCTGAAATAGGCTGCAATTGCAAACATCAGCCCCAGGGGATGGTCAAAGGGAGATTCATCGATAGGATATGTTGCACTGGTAAACCCTTTTGAAGAAAT
This sequence comes from Deltaproteobacteria bacterium, assembly GCA_019310125.1. Classification (GTDB taxonomy): domain Bacteria; phylum Desulfobacterota; class Desulfobacteria; order Desulfobacterales; family UBA11574; genus S5133MH16. The sequence goes on from JAFDEW010000022.1 coordinate 15,242, forward strand.
TTTTACCATACCTTTTTCGTAGGGAAGAAGTCGTATCCGTGTTCTCAAATCAATTGCCATGTTAACGGTGCATGGAGAAAGATGCCTGAGCGGATAATAAAACGTACTGATATCCAGCGTCCCGCCCATGTCGATCCTGCAAGGGGCCGAGGCTTCAATCTGATGCGATTCAATGAAACTTTTAAAGGTGTGTGTTGCGTGTTTCGTGTTGTGTGATAGGCGTTGCATTTTTATTCTGTCTTTCAATTTCCGCCCTCTGACTTCTGTCCCCTGTCCTCTGACTTCTGTCCTCTGACCTCTGTCCTCTGTCCTCTGACCTCTGTCTTCTGGCCTCTGATTTCCGGTCATTCCCTTATCTGACGTAAAAATTTCAAGCTCCGGGGTTCTTTCCCTAAATGATAAGGCACAAATGTCTCTAGAAACTCCAGACTTTCCGTTAAAGACCGGGGAGCAAATTCTTGCCAAATCCACCCTTTGGATCCATAAAAGATATTTAATGGTTCCCTTTGAAAGAAATATATTGTGTAAGACTCCGGAAGCACACCCATCACATATAATCCCTCCCCTTGAAAGATCGAATTTAATCCGGATCTTTTTCATCTTCTCCAGCTCAGCCCGACAGATGATGCACTGTTTTAAATCCGGATCCAGGCCGGCAATTGTCATAAACTTTATCTGAAACAGGATAGAAAGCGCCGCTTCGGATGTACGGTCTATATCAAGTTCTTGCAGAACATACCGAAACAGGTTGAAAAGCTGGACCTGTTTTTGACCTTCTTCCATCCATTGATTGATCAATTCAGCCCAGTAACTGGCATAAGCTGTTTTTATTATCTTGGATCTTATGTTGGGAAAGGCATGTGTTAATGTCGCTTCCTGAAGAACAGGCAGCCCTTTGCCCCGGCCGACAGTGCATACCACATCCAATACCGAGAAGAGTTCCAATATACCAGCAAATCGTTTTTTGCTTTTTTTAGCGGACTTTGCAATTACTGAAATTTTACCTTTGTTTAAAGTGAAAATTGTAACAATTAGATCATAATCTCCAAAATCGATCCGGCGAAGTATGATGGCAGGCATTGAAAAGCTTGACATCTTTTTATATACCAAGAAGCTTTGTGGCGATTATAAAATAGAACGATACACTTATAATATCTATGGCTGTGGTTACAAATGGACCTGAGGCTATGGCAGGGTCGATATTTATCTTTGCAAATCCCATGGGCACCAAAGAACCTACCAGGGCGGCAATAGACATGGAGCTGACCACGGCGACCCCAACGGATATGGCAATTTGAAACATACTGTATCGAAGCTGGGCCACCGAACCGACCAACAATCCATAAATCACACCCAGCATAAAACCGATGGCAAACTCCTTGAAGACAACGGACCAAGTATCTCTAATGTTAAGACGTCCGGTAGCAAGACCTCGCACCACAATGGTGGAAGTCTGGGTGCCGATATTGCCGCCCATGCCCATGATGACCGGAATAAAGGCCGCAAGATAGGCAAACTTGCTTAAACTTTCTTCATAATGTCCTATAATAAAAAATGCAATGATGCCGCCGATACAGCTTGCAGACAACCACGGCAGGCGAATCCTTGTGCTCCGAAAAACAGACTGTGTTTCAATAAATTCTTCGCCCCCCACACCCGCCATTTTTAAAATATCTTCTGTAGCCTCTTCCCTGATGATATCGATAATATCATCTACCGTGACAATACCCACTAACCGATTTGTATCATCGACAACCGGTACCGCAAGAATATCATAACGGGCAACTATTTTTGCCACCTCTTCCTGGTCCATATCGGTCTTGACTGTAAAAACATCTGTTGTCATGAAATTTTTAAGAGGCGTCTCAGGGGGAACCACCACCAATTGCCTCAAAGAACTAACGCCGATGAGTTTGCCATTTGAATCAACCACATAAAGGTAAAACGGCATCTCCACATCCAGATGTTCTTTTTGAAGCGATTTGATGGCTTCCCCGGCGGTTGTATTCCCTCGCAAGGCAATAAAATCAGGAACCATGATGCCGCCGGCAGTATCATCTCCATAATGAAGCAGACCTTCAACCTCTTCGGAACTCTCTTTTTTCATCTTTTCTATAATGGCGTTAGAGCGTTCCTCGGACAGTTGTCCTAACAGGTCGGCCACATCATCAGTGGGCATTTGTTCAAAAATCTCGACCACATCATCAAGTTCGATGCCTTCATTAAGTTCAAGGAAGGTATCTTCATCCAGTTCACTGAAGAGTACACCCTTTTGCTCGGTCTCCTCTATCATTTCAAAAAGCTTATGCTGGTTGGAAATCGACAAAGAACGAAAGACCAGAGACAAATCTGCTGCATGTGTCTTGTTAACAATCTTTCTAAGATGGGTTAAAGCATTCCGTCTCAGCAATCTCTTGATGCTATCGATCAATATTTTAGTATGGTCGCCTTGCATTTGATAATATGAATTTATTTGATAAGTTTTATAGCAGACTGATTACGCAACTCTTCAAGCCATGACTGAAATTTTTTTTCAACAATTTCATTAAAGAGTATTTTTTCAATCTCGGGTGATACCTCTTCCAGAGGCTTCCCTGAAGTTTTAACAATCTCTTTAACAAAAAAAATCTGGAATCCCTGGTCCGTATCAAGAACAGGCGTAAACTCACCGGCGTTCATCTCTTTGACGGCATTTTGCAACTGTGGAGAAAGCTCATCAAGCCGGAATAAACCCAAATCACCGCCCCCAGTGTCCGGAGATGATTCAGAATAGGTCTCGGCCATATTTTCAAAAGATTTCCCCGCTTTTAATTCTGTTAAAATCTCATCCATTCTGGCTTTAATCTTACCCTTCTCCCTTTCATCGGCAAATGGTGGAATTTTTATAATGATGTTGTAAAGATGATATTTTTTCTTTCCTCCATATTTATCCGGATGGTTTTCGTAATAAGACGTTATGTCCTCTTTTGTAATCACAACCTTGGATCTTACGTTAAAATTGATCAGCTTTGTCCTGAGTATCTGTTCCTTTATTCGTCCGCGATACTCCTCCATTGTTAATCCTTCATTAGCCAATGTAAGTCTTAGATCTTCATCCGTATAAAAATTCTCTTCTTTAATCCGTTC
>JAFDEW010000023.1 GCA_019310125.1 Deltaproteobacteria bacterium
CTTGGATGAAACAAAAACCTAAGAATCTCGGGACGATCAAAGGCGGAATAATCGATCCGTGAACCATCAATCATAAATGTGTTCCTTTTGTTTTAACCATTTGTAAGTTCTCAATAAATTAAGATGCCTACCGGAGATATGATCCTGTCGGTTATGGTATTTTTTTTCGTAATAGGCCGTGATAGTACTGGGTCAACTTTACAAATGTTTCGGGGTCCCCCCCTTTATCCGGGTGGTGTTTTAAGGCCATCTTCCGGTATAAGCGGTTAAAGCATTTGAGATCCATCTGTTTTAAGTTTTCCCAGCTGGTTTCAAAAAGTCTTGCGGCCTCCTCCATGTTCACGCGAACTTTTTTCGGCGGAAGGTACGTCCGGTGGCGATTCATGAAGTCGCGAAGGTAATCCTGGAAAAGGGAACGCCGGGGAAATTCGTTATCGAAATACGTAATCACATATTTGATCAAATAGTCTTGCAACCTGTCTGACGTCTCCATGCCGGCCCAAAATTTTTTATCATCATTAAGCCGGCAAACCGCATCAATAAAAAACTCATCCATTTTGATTTGGTCTAAATCGTCTGGTCTTTGAGTGGCAATGAGTTCGAGAAAAAACCGCTGAAGATCAAAAATGGTGTAAACATATGTTCTCAGTTCGTTGGGCTGAAGAATGCGCTCTTCAACCAGAAAGTACTGCTCAATCTCATCACGTGATTTCCCGTGGAGCACTTTAAATAGCTTGAGGGGCATTTTACCCAGGTTGCGTTGGTCCACCTGGGCGAATCTTAGATAATGAATACGGCGTTTGTCGAATATGTGAACCCGCGGAAGGGGTTCCGGCAAATCTTTCTTAGCGTTGTCGAAGGACCGCTGAAACCCCTTTATTACCCGTTTTATTTCAGGATTCAGAAAGTCCCAGAATATATGGTCCAATTCGTCCTGATCCGGATACAGTCCAAATTGTGCCAGCGTTTCTTCAATGGCCTCATCATAATAATAACCGTGTCCACCGAGATAAATGATGTGTTTGGAGGGGTCCGTGCCCAGATGGAAAACATCTCGACTTTTTAAGTGCGAACCGTCAGGGTAGGTTTCTCGAATATAATAATGTGTCTGATCTTTTATTTTCATTCTTGCAAGATACATAATCATATTATCATAATGCATACAATTCATTGAGACAAGGTCTGTTTTAGCAAGCCCCGGGGCAACTGTATTTGAATCCCGATACACGAAGAACGCTCCACGACGGCGTATATCTCTTTCCAACCGACTGAAACTTTTGCGAGACCTTTGCAAAACGCCCTCTTTTGCCCAATTCCTGCGTCAGACTCAAATTTTAATCCTCGAAATACTTGATGTATGTCTGTGGTTAAAATTTTCGTCTTCCTTGGCCTTGAACAAAACTGAACATTTTTCAAAGGTCTCTGTGCTTAAGCACCCGTAAGACCGAGCCGTGCCAGAGGTGTTAAGAACACTTCGTCGCTAAATTATCCCATTGATTTTTTAAGTCATGATTTCATTCGGCTCGGGCCAACGCGTGCTAAAGCCCTTCAAACAGTCAGTCGGTTTCCAAGAGACACACGCCGTCGCTCCGCTGCACCGAAATCAAATGCGGTTACCCTGTATCAAACCCCATAAATTATCTAAATATAAAAAATCTACGAAGATCACGTCAGATTTTGAGTCGGCTGTCTGTTGAACTATGGGGAGAAAGCCACGGGGTGTTTTTAGGTTTGTAATTTTGAAGTTGGGTTAAATATTCCCCACAACCGTTCTGATAATCATTTCCAGCCGGGGAGAGGCTTGTCCGGCCACGTCAATGATTTGTTCAACGGTTGCAGGAACCGGCATATCCGGATTGTGAACATTGGTTATGGTGGACAGGCCGAGCACCTTCACTCCGGCATGGACTGCCGTAATAACTTCCTGTATGGTTGAGAAACCCACCGCATCGGCGCCGATGGTCCTTAAAAAGCGGACCTCGGCCGGTGTTTCAAGTGACGGCCCCTTAAGTCCGGCATAAATCCCTTTCTTCAGAGGGATACCCGCATGTTTGCCGGCCTTTTCCGCAAGGGCCGACAGCTTTTTGTCGTACGCATGGATCATATCCGGAAATCGGATTCCCCAACTATCTTCATTGGGTCCGATCAAAGGATTTGAGCCTGTCAAATTAATATGATCTTCAATGATCATAATGTCACCGGCAGTAAATTCGGGATTAAGGCCTCCGGCGGCATTGGTCAGTATCAAAATCGTGACCCCCAGTTCCTGCATGACCCGGATGGGAAACGACACCTCCATTTCTGAGTAGCCCTCGTAAAGATGAAAACGGCCCTGCATGGCGATGATCTGTTTGCCGTGCATGTGGCCGAAAACAAGCCGGCCCGCATGGCTTTCAACGGTTGATGTTGGAAAATGAGGGATATCCTTATAGTCAAACACTTCGGATATGTTTAAAAATCCAACGCTTTGTCCAAGGCCTGTTCCGGTCATCATGCCGATTCGGGGTGGCTTTGCAATACGGGCTCTCAAAAATTCAGCGGTTTCAATGGCTCGGTTTTTATAACTTTTCATCTTTGGGCCGTCCTCTGGGAAATGTAACTTCTCAATAAATTATGGATTCGACTCCATAGGATCATTTCATACACCTTATCCTATTGAGAAGTTACTGGGAAATCCAACAACCTCTTTAAATCAAATATCATGTTAATCTGCACAAATTGTGCTTTTAAAAAATCTTAGCGGTACATTTATAACATTGCATATCAGGCAAACTCAATGCTTGCAAGATTTAGCTATAAATTTATTGACATGTTTTTTTACAGTTTATAGTAAGGAGGGTTGTATTAAAGATATGCTATATCACTTCAAAAAATTGCTCTTTATTTTATTCGGAGAATCAAACCATGTCTGAGGATGTCATCGGAGCGGTAATGGTCGTTGGCGGCGGGATTGCCGGAATGCAATCCGCTCTGGATTTAGCGGATTCCGGATTTTATGTTCATCTCGTTGAAAAGTTACCTGCCATCGGTGGAGTAATGGCACAACTGGATAAAACCTTTCCCACCAATGACTGTGCCATGTGAATTCTCTCACCCAAACTGGTCGAGGTCGGCCGGAACTTAAACATCGAACTTCACACGTGTTCTAAGATAGAAGAAATCCACGGAGACGAGGGAAACTTCAAGGTAAAAATCCGCAGAATGCCCAGATATGTTGATTTTGAAAAATGTACGGGCTGCGGAGAATGCGCAGCAGTAAATATAGATAAAAACTATCCTCCCAAAGAAGTCGATGGAAGATTATGGATTGATCGGATTAAAATCGATGAAGATAGATGCATTCACTGTGGGGATTGCGTAAGGGCCTGTATGGATGAAAATCCGGAAAATCATGCATTGACGAGTATTGTGCAGAAAAGATTTGAGGCCATACCAGATGAAAAGATAATAAAGCAACCCACACTCCTTCAAAAAATTCTGGGGATGACTCCACAGGAACGAAAAGCATTCTGGCAGGACCAGTTCACGAAATGCATCAAATGCTATGGATGCATCGATATGTGCCCCGTCTATGTAGAAACACCGGATGGATTGGATCTGTCGAAATGGGTTGAAAAAGGCCGCGTGCCCCCTCCCTTTCCTCTCTTCCACCTTCTCAGAGCCTATAATGTATGGGACACCTGTGTGCTATGCGGTGAATGCGAGAATACATGTCCCGCTCAAATCCCATTGAAAACACTACAAGATTTTGTGCGATACCTCCCGCCAGAAAAGGTTTTCGAGGTGATTCCCGGCCTGGAAAATGAGGCTCGAAACGAAATTCTTAACTTTGTTGAAAAAAGAAAAACATCGTCAAAGAGGATAACCTGTGATGTTTGATATGGTCCTTACCACTTGCCCGTTTTGCGGAACCGGCTGCAATTTCTACTTAAAAGTCATAGAAGGAGAAATTACCGATGTGGTTCCCTGTAAGACGCATCCTGTCAGCAAGGGGGAATTGTGTGTCCTGGGTCGAAATGCCTATAAATTTATTCAGAACAAAAACCGCCTGACAAAGCCTTTGATCAAAAAGGGTGATGACTTCATAGAAGTGAGTTGGTCAGAGGCTTATAAAAAAGTGGCAGATGGACTCCTTGGAATCAAAAAAAACTATGGTTCGGATGCCCTTGCCGTACTGTCGAGTGCAAAATGCACCAATGAAGAAAACTACCTTATAATGAAATTTACAAGGGGCGTTCTGGGAACCAATAATATCGACCATTGTGCACGCCTCTGACATTCATCCACGGTGGCAGGTCTTGCCGCCGCATTCGGTGCGGGCGCCATGACAAACTCAATTGCTGAGATCGATGACACGGACTGTATCCTTGTCATCGGCAGCAACACCACCGGTCAACATCCGTTGGTAGCCAGCAGAATCATTCGAGCCAAAAAAAAGGGGGCAAAACTCATTGTCATCGATCCCAGAAAAATCCCCCTCACAGAATATGCGGATCTCTTTGTCCAGCTGAAACCCGGAACCAACGTTGCCCTTCTCAATGGAATGATTCATATTCTTATTGAAAACGGGTTAATTGACGAAACCTTTATTCGGGAAAGGACAGAAGAATTTGAAAAACTGAAACAAAAAGTCAAAGAATATCCGACAGAAAGGGTCAATAAAATTACCGGTATTACCAAGGAAGTTCTGGAGAAGGCAGCGTTTCTTTACGGCAAGGCGGATAAAGCCATGATCTTCTATGCCATGGGCATAACCCAGCACACCACAGGAACGGACAACGTCAAGTCCGTAGCCAACCTTGCCATGGTAACCGGAAATATCGGTCGTCCTTCCACTGGAGTCAACCCTCTCAGGGGACAGAATAATGTCCAGGGGGCCTGTGATATGGGAGCGTTGCCCAATGTCCTGACAGGCTATCAACCGGTGTCGGACCCGAGTGCAAGACTTCTGTTCCAGGAGAAATGGAATTTGTCGTTACCTGACACTCCGGGTCTGACCATGGTGGAGATGATGGATTCTGCCGGAGAAGGTTCCCTTAAGGGCATGCTCGTGGTCGGCGAAAACCCGATGATGTCTGATCCTGATACCAGACACGTAAAAGAATCGCTGGAAGCCCTTGACTTATTGGTTGTGCAGGATATCTTTTTGACCGAAACTGCAAAACTTGCCCACGTGATCCTTCCGGCAAGCTCATTTGCTGAAAAGGAAGGGACCTTTACCAATACAGACCGACGTGTTCAAAGGGTCAGAAAGGCCATAGATCCCATAGGGCACTCAAAGCCCGACTGGCAAATCATCTCAGAACTGGCCGGAGAAATGGGCGTTACAGGGTTCGATTTTGACTCGCCCAAAGAAATCATGGAGGAGATCTCCTCTGTAACCCCCCCCTATGCAGGTATTACTTATGAACGGCTTGATACGGGTGAGGTGCTTCACTGGCCATGTCCGAATGAAAATCATCCCGGAACTCCTTTCCTTCATGAAAAAAATTTCCCGCGCGGAAAGGGCAGATTCTTTGCACTGGATTATATTCCACCTGCCGAGCTTCCGGATAGTGAATATCCCTATTTACTCAGTACAGGAAGGATTCCCTTCCATTTTCACGGGGGGAGCATGACACGAAAAATTGATATCTTAAATAAAGAAGCTCCTACGGGTTATGTGAACATCCATCCTGAAGATGCAAAAAAGCTGGATATCGCTGATGGGCAATGGCTTAACGTAAAGTCACGCCGGGGAGAAATATCGATTAAAGCCAACATATCTACCGAGGTTACACCCGGAATCGTCTTTATTCCCATGCATTTTTCAGAATGTGCCGTTAATACCCTAACGGACAGAAAATTTGATCCCATAGCAAAAATACCAGGCTTTAAAGTCTGTGCGGTAAACATCAAAAAGCAAGATTAGAAAGAGTTATGAGTCTTTTCAACAGGAAACAATAATGAAAGAAAGGATCAAAAGAGAAGCAAGAAATATCCTTAGTGAAGGATGGGACGGCGTCCTCGGACTCATGAATAGATGGGGACACATCGGGCCATATCTTTTTCGGGATCCCGAAGAACTCCAAGACCTGGAGATCGAGCCCAGATACAACCTTGCAAAAACCATTCAACTGATGCTCAACAGACGTCCGGATTTCCGCATCGCGGCAGTAGTGAGAGGATGTGATGTGAGGGCACTGCGTGAATTGGAGGAAATGGGCAAAATAAACACCCAGGGACTGCGTCTTATCGGTATTACCTGTTCTCATGAGCAAGCCGAGATATGCAATTGTGAAAAGCCCATTTATGAGACATTGAATTGTACGGGGTGCTGGAAATGTATAGACGTCTGTAAGGAACAGGCGATTGAGAGGGTGAATGTTTGCCCGATTCTCCTGCCCAGTGAATATGACGTGGGTTTGGCAAAAAGAAAGGCGATTTATATTTCCTACGCACAGGCGGTACCCCTTAAAGCCATACGGGATAGCGAGCATTGTTTGAAGGTTGCAGGCGTTATGGATTGCAAGGGGTGTGAGACGGCCTGCATGGCAGATGCCATATTGCACGAAGACCACGAGCAGATTGATGAAATTGAGGTAGGTTCGGTTGTCCTTGCCCCCGGTTTTGAGCCTTTTGACCCATCTAAATTGGACAATTATAATTATACCAATCATCCGAACGTCATCACATCCATGGAGTTTGAAAGGATTCTTTCCGCCTCCGGTCCTACCGAAGGCCATCTTGTCAGAATGTCCGATCACAAGGAACCTAAAAAAATCGCATGGTTGCAATGCGTCGGGTCAAGAGATTTGACCGGACGCGGCAATGCCTTTTGCAGTTCCGTATGCTGCATGTATGCCATCAAAGAGGCCGTCATCGCCAAAGAACATGCCAACAGCGACCTTGACTGCGCGGTATTTTTCATGGACATGCGGACCCCGGGTAAGGATTTTGAAAGATTTTATGAATCCGCCAGGGATCAACATGGTGTCCGCTTTATCAGAAGCCGCGTACACACCATAGATCCTGCTGCTGAAGATGACCTTGCCGTTCATTATATAACTGAAAACGGAACGCTTCAATCCGAAAACTTTGACCTGATTGTCTTATCCGTGGGCTTGCAAACACCGCCCGAAGTTATCGAACTTGCGAATACGCTTGGTGTTGAGCTGACCCACGGCAACTTCTGCAAAACAGATTCATTTGAGCCTGTTACAACGTCAAAAAAAGGAATCTATGTCTGCGGTGCGTTTCAGAGTCCCAAGGATATCCCCCAGTCCGTGGTTGATGCCAGCGCCGCTGCATCCGCAGCCGGTGAAATATTAAGTAAGGTTCGACATACGTTAACAAAAACTCCGGAGGTCATCCCCGAAACAGACATTGTCGGCCAGCGCCCCAAAATCGGCGTTTTTGTCTGCAAATGCGGCATTAATATCGCCGGTGTCGTGGACGTGCCCTCGGTGACCGAATACGCGGCATCATTACCTTACGTGGAATACGTCACAAACAACCTCTATACATGCTCCCAGGATACCCAGGATACCATGGCAAAGGTTATCAAGGAAAAAGAGCTAAACCGGGTTGTGGTCGCCGCATGCACGCCTAAAACCCATGAAGCTTTATTTCAGGAAACACTGATAAGCGCCGGATTAAACAAATATCTTTTTGAAATGTGCAACATCCGAAATCAAGATTCATGGGTTCATAAAAATAATCCGGCGCTGGCAACGGAAAAGGCAAAAGATCTGGTACGAATGTCCGTAACAAAGGTTGCCCTCATGGAACCCCTCAAAGAGGCTGAGCTGGAAGTCAATCAGACCGCAATGGTTTTGGGCGGCGGCATATCCGGAATGGCCGCTGCAAGGAGTCTTGCCCGTCAGGGGTATGAAACGCATCTTATTGAAAAAAGCGAGCAACTTGGCGGCCAAGCGTTACATCTATTCCGGACACCGGCAGGGGAAGACATCCGAGAAAAAATTAATGACTATGTGGATGATATCAACAAGCATGAAAAAATTCATGTTCATCTCAATACAACCATTACCCATGTAGACGGCTTTGTGGGAAACTTTGAATCGGAACTTTTTTCAAACAGCGAAACACAGATTTTAAAACACGGCGTCGCCATACTGGCAACCGGCGCATGGGAATTGAAACCCGAGGAATATCAATATGGCAAGGACCCGAGAATCCTTACCAACCTGGATCTTGACAAAAAATTTATAGAAAAAGATCCAACCATAGAGAATCTCACCTCGGCAGTATTTATCCAGTGTGTGGGCTCAAGGGAACCCCGGCGCCCATACTGCAGCCGGGTCTGTTGCGCCCATTCCATTGAAAGTGCACTGGAATTAAAAAAACGCCGCCCGGATATGAACGTGTTTATTCTATACCGGGATATCCGGACATACGGCGAGCAGGAATACCGTTACCAAAAGGCTCGCAAGGCGGGTATTATCTTTATCAGATTTTCACTGGACAACAAGCCCGAGGTTGACCTGAACCAAGGCCAACTCCGTGTTAGGATAAGGGATCATATTCTTGATCGACCGTTGGAAATTTCCGCCGATCTGTTAACCCTTGCTTGTGCCATCGTGCCGAATCGGGATGAAAAACTTGCCAATTTTTTTAAAGTGCCCATAAATGACGACGGTTTTTTTGTAGAAAAACATGCCAAGCTGGGACCTTCGGAATTCGCCACGGACGGAGTGTTTCTTTGCGGGATGGCCCATTATCCGAAACCTATTGATGAATCCATCGCCCAGGGGCTTGCCGCCGCATCCCGTGCCGTAACCCTTCTATCCCGCAAAAACATATTTATGAGCGGAACGATTGCAATGACCGATCCTGCCTATTGCAGTTCCTGCGGGGTATGTATTTCCGTCTGTCCTTACTCAGCAGCTTCTTTTATCCCTGAAGATGACCGGTTTTTCCCGGGCAAAGCACAAATCAACCCCGTGCTTTGCAAAGGGTGCGGGTTATGTACGGCATCCTGCAGATCGGGTGCGATCCATCTTAAAGGATTCGATAATGATCAGATTTTTGCGCAGATTTTTGCTTTGAATGACGCAGGATAAAACTTAGGTGCTTATTTTCATAATTTTGTGTTTTAATGACAAAAAATTTAAACATTATAATTTCTTTATTGCGAATAATTGAATATTTTCGATTGAAGATTGAATATTTAAGGAGTTCTGCCAGTTTTTTATGATTATCAATATCTCAATATATGGAGCGAAGCGACTTCCTTAAATAGTCAATTGCCAATATTCAATTTTCAATCCATTTTTAGTTCCAAATCGTCCGGGTTGGGTATTAGGAGGCTTTTCAATATGTCACATTGGGAACCCAAAATTGTCAGTTTTTTGTGTAACTGGTGCAGTTACGGTGCTGCGGATCTGGCGGGCGTCAGCCGAATGGAATATCCGCCCAACATTCGAGTGATCCGCATTCCCTGTACCGGCCGCATGAGCCCCAAGTTTATTTTAGCCGCTTTCAGGCAGGGAGCAGACGGCGTCTGGGTCTCCGGGTGACATCCCGGCGAATGCCATTACCTGGAAGGTAATTATTATGCCCGCAGAAAGTTTGCTTTATTCAACAACTTAATTGAATATATGGGAATCGAACCCGGCCGCCTGCATTTTTCATGGATTTCCTCCGCGGAATCCACCAAATTCGTTGATGTGGTTAACGAGGTCACCGCATCGGTCAAGGCTCTGGGACCCAATAAAAACTTTCTTAAAACAGAAGCCAAGGTGGCTTAACATGCTCGCGTACATCGCTAAAATAAAGGAGATATCCCGCCGGCTGTTACAAGAGGGCAGCGTTGATATGGTCATCGGCTTCCGCAAGGGGACCGTTCCCATGATGAATGAACCCTGTTTTGTCAAAACGCCCCAAGATGTTGACACCTTTGTGTGGGACAGCAACTGCGGAATCAATCTTGCAAACTATCTTGCGGACAGAAAGGAAAAAATCGGTATTGTTGCCAAGGGGTGCGATTCTCGAAACATTGTCACCCATATTATTGAAAACAAAATCAAACGGGACCAACTGGTTATTATCGGCGTGCCGTGCAAGGGAATGATTGACCGACGCAAAATCCAGGCACTGTTTGAAACTGAAATAGAAAATGTGATCGAGGCGGATGATACCATTACCATCAAAGGCCGGGGTTTTGAAAAAACCTTGTATAAAAAAGAGGTGTTGCAGGATAATTGCGCTGTGTGCATTCACCGCAATCCGGTGATACATGATGAACTTGTTGGAGATCTTGTCGAGGAGCAAAAGGGTGTGGACAGATATGAGGATATCCGCAAAATTGAATCCTTGTCCCCGGAAGAAAAATGCAGATATTTTGATAACCTGCTTTCGGCCTGTATCCGCTGCTATGCCTGCAGAAATGCATGTCCTCTTTGCTACTGCCCCACATGCTTCGTGGACGAATCAAGGCCCCAGTGGGTCGGCAAAAGCATCGATCCCATAGACACCCGAACATTCCATTTCTTAAGGGCTTATCATTGTGCCGGCCGGTGCACGGATTGCGGTTCATGTGAGCGCGCCTGCCCCATGGGAATAAACGTTCGTATGTTTACAAAAAAACTGGAAAAAGATTGTCTGGAACTCTTCGACTGGGAAGCCGGCATGACACTGGAACAGCGGCCGCCTCTTGACACTTACAGACCCGATGATCCGGATGATTTTATAACATAGCGAAAATTTAAAAAATATGATGAACGTCATCACTATTAATAAACAAGATTGGGCGCGAGGACTTGAGCGGGCATATGATTCTTATCGATTATTCGGTCCGGTCAAACAAGATGAATTTCATAATTTCAGGGAACTTGTCAAAGGTGAGCTTCCGGATCTGAAGTTATTAAATACCCGGCTTTCGGCAAAATCCATGGTCTATCCCCAGTCTGAAAAACTGTTCGAATTTACTCTGGATGAGAACCGGGAGGATCATCATATATTAAAGGAAATCCACAAAGATTATTCCTCGCGAGCCGTTATCGGTATCAGGCCTTGCGATGCCAAGGCGTTTCTTCTGGTCAAAGCGAACTTTGACACCCCCGAATATAAAGACCCGTACTGGATTCAATCTTATGAAGCAACCACCTTGGTCGGATATGCCTGCAACACCCCCTGCAGAACCTGCTTTTGCACCACTGCCGGCTGCGGTCCGTTTAGTGAACAAGGACTGGATATGCTTCTTGTTGATGCGGCAGATCATTATTTGTTAAAAATAATTACCCAAAAGGGAGAAAAGTTTTTAAACGCCGCCGGCTGGAGTTCAACAGCGGAATCAGATGCTGCAATCCATAAAATCGAAACCATGAAGCAGGCGGCAGAGGAAAAAATAACCGCCGGGATTTCAACAGACAAATTAAAAGATAAAAAAACAACAGAACTTTTTGAAGCCCCTTTCTGGGAACAAGTGGCTTTTGCCTGTATCAACTGTGGAACCTGCACCTATGTGTGTCCCACGTGCTGGTGTTTTGACATTCAGGACGAAACCTTTGGACGTTCAGGCATACGAATGCGCAACTGGGATAGCTGTATGTATCCGCTCTTTACCCTGCACGGATCCGGTCACAATCCCAGAAATATCAAAATTCAGCGGGTCCGCCAGCGGTTTATGCACAAGCTCAAGTATTATGTGGATAAATATGGAAACGGAATTCAATGTGTGGGCTGCGGTCGATGCATTCGTCACTGTCCGGTTAATATTGATATCCGCAAGGTTTGCGACTTGATGAATAATTTTGAAGCTTAGCCCGAAGGGAGTTACAAAAGTGCAAAATCCCTATTTGCCTTATCCGGTTCGTATCGAGGAAATAATCACCGAAACCGAAGATAAAAATCTTAAAACATTTAAGTTGGTTTTTATAAACCCGGACGACCAAAAAAAATTCACATACACCCCCGGCCAGTTTGCCGAACTTTCCGTGGCCGGAAAAGGGGAAATCCCCATAGGAATTGCGTCATCCCCCACGGAAAAAGGATTTTTGATGTTCACCATAAACAAGGTAGGCCTGGTAACCTCCCATATTCACGCCATGAAGGTCGGCGACATTATGGGGATCCGTGGTCCTCTGGGAAACTGGTACCCCTGGGATGTCATGGAAGGCAAAAATGTTGTTATCATCGGCGGCGGTTTTGCGTTTACAACCCTTCGTTCATCCATTATATATATGCTTGATCCGGACAATCGTCCAAAATTTAAAGATATTCATGTGATATACGGCGCCCGAACCCCGGGTATGCTCCTTTACAGGGACGAACTGGCCCAGTGGGAAACGCGCGATGATATCAACATGCACATTACCGTGGACAGCACAGACGACCCGGGCTGGAAATATAATATCGGTTTTGTACCGACCATTACCGATCAGCAAGCACCGCCGGGGAATGAAGAAACCTATGCCATTATTTGCGGACCGCCCATCATGATCAAGTTCACCCAGCCGGTGCTAGACAAGCTCGGTTATGTCCATGATAATATTATCATGTCCCTTGAAATGCGAATGAAATGCGGCATCGGAATATGTGGCCGGTGCAACATCGGCAAAGAATATGTGTGCAAGGACGGTCCTGTCTTTACACTGGCCCAGCTCAATAATATGCCAAAAGAGTACTAATATTGAAATCAAGTTTTCCCTTATGTTATTTAAACCCAACCATTGAATATTACACTGAATTTTAACCCAAACCGATTTAATGAGGTAACAATTACCCTTTCATTCATGTTAATCATTTGGCGACCTAAATATCTCCTCATTTTCTGCCATCTATCCTTGTTTTATTGGAGGATGAACTAATGACTAAAAAATCCACATATGAAAAATCGGAACAAACGTGTAACAAAGCAAAAAAAGAGTTTCCGCACAAGCATTCGGAAGCGGCGCTGAGTGAGAAAGGTTTAAAGTTGGAAGCCATCGTGAAAGCTTTTGACGGGCTGATGTATCTATGTTCTCAGGATTATCGTATTGAGTATATGAACGAAAAATATATCAAGCGCATCGGTTATGATGCAACCGGGCAAATTTGTTATAAGGCGTTACATAATCGTGATTCTATCTGTCCCTGGTGCCTTATTAACCGCATATTGAAAGGTGAAACGGTTCGATGTGAAGTGTTAACCCCTAAGGATAACTGGTATTATGTAGTCAGTACCCCCATATACCATCCAGATGGTTCTTTCTCCAAGCTAGCTATGATTATAGACATTTCCGGCCGCAAGCAGGCAGAACAATCTATAGAACAAAAAGTGGAAGAACAAAAATTGCTTCTAGATAACATACAAACTCAGATCTGGTATTTAAGAAATGCCAAAACATATGGCGCTGTTAACAAGGCTCATGCTGATTTTTTAAACCTGGAGAAAAAAGAGGTAGAGTACCAGACGCTTTACGATACTCTTAGCAAAGAGGAAGCCGAGGCTTTTATTGCCCACAATATGAAAGTATTTAATCAAAAAATAAAGGTTCAAACAGAAGAATGGGTTGTAAACGGAAGAGGAGAAAAACGATTATTATCAATAGGTAAAACCCCAAAACTGGACGACAAAGGAAATGTTGAATATGTTGTTTGTTCAGGGGAAGATATCACCGATTACAGAAAAGCAGAGGAATCATTACGACAGAGTAAAAAACGCCTTGACTTTGCCATGGAAGCAACCAGCGATGCGTTGTGGGACTGGGACCTTATTTCAAATAAAACTTATTTCAACCCCTGTTTCTATACAATGATCGGTTATGAACCCTATGAATTGCCACAGAACTTTGAAACGTGGGAAACCTTGATGCATCCGGAAGATAGAGAAAACACCATCCATAAGATTCAAGAATATGTTCAAAAGAAAGTCGGTTCATTTAAGGTAGAATACCGTTTGAAAACAAAACAAAGGGGATGGCGATGGATTATGGCAAGAGGCAAGGTGGTTGAGCGAGATAAAAGCGGTACGCCTGTTCGAATGGTGGGCACTCATGTGGATATTACCGAGCGAAAACTGAATGAAGAAGCTCTACGAATAAGTGAGGCGAATCTGCGCGAAGAAAATATACGACTGAAAGCGTCTTTTATAGGCTCTAACCAGTTCGGCAATATTATTGGAAAAAGCAAAGTAATGCATGAAGTCTATGAGGTTATTCTAAAGGCAGCCTTATCCAATGCTAATGTTATCATCTATGGGGAGTCAGGGACTGGTAAAGAGTTGGTAGCTCAAACAATTCATGATTTGAGTAATCGTGGCAGCAGGAATTTTGTGACGGTTAATTGTGGTGCTATTCCAGACAATCTTATTGAGAGCGAGTTTTTCGGTTATAAAAAAGGGGCATTTACCGGGGCGGATTTTGATAAACCCGGTTATTTAGATATTGCCGATGGTGGCACATTATTTATGGATGAAGTAGGTGAACTTGATCCTAACATACAAGTAAAATTGTTGCGCGCTATTGAAGGTGGAGGGTATACACCTGTTGGAAGCAGGGAAATAAAAAAACCCGATATACGAATTATTGCGGCAACCAATCGGGATTTAAAGGAATGTGTGGAAAAGGGTACGATACGTAAGGATTTTTTTTACAGAATACATATCCTTCCTGTCCATGTTCCACCATTAAGGGAACGTAAAGAAGATATTTCTCTATTGGTCTATCATTTCCTGCAAGAATATGGTGATGATGAAAACATCCATTCAATTCCGGAAAATATAATTAAATCCATGCAGACTTATGATTGGCCGGGCAATGTCCGGGAACTCCAGAATGCGTTACACCGCTATATCACATTGAAAGAGATGGAATTTATGGATATATCTCAATCCAAATTGGATGAATCGGAAATCATCCCGGAGAGTATAATAATTCAAAATAACCAGGACCTAAAATTACATGCCATCATGGAAAGTGTCGAGAAAAAATATATTAAAACATTGTTGGAAGAACAACAGTGGCACAAAACCAAAGTAGCCTCGATTCTGGGCATCAATCGCAAAACTCTGTTTAGAAAGATGAAAAGCCATGGAATTTCATAGCCCCAATTTGGGGCAAACTTGCCCCATCAACGCATTCCGAAACACATTCCTTAATATTCTCAATAAATAGTCCTTCTCTTTAAATGGTTTGGGGTATTTTTGCCCCATTTATCCTACATGATTTCAAAATAAAATAAGCCCTGTCTTATACTATTTTATCTTGTTATTTCAAACATATAACCTTTATTCTTTTTTTTGGCATATTTTTTGCTGACACAATTTGTAGCCTATAGAATTTTGTGAATCATTTTAGTTTCTTCATTTGGTATAGTGATAGGATAAAATTTTCTGTTAGAAAACGTGCTTGTGTTGGGTTCCCTGCGAGGAAAAGGAGGGCGGTAAAATGGCAGTAAAAATAATCATTAAACGGATCGTACCGGAAAACAAGGCTGAAGCGTTAAAGCCTCTTCTTCAAAAGCTCAGGAATTTAGCCATGCAACAACCGGGTTACATTTCCGGGGAAACATTTAAGAGGATCGATCGACCCGGCGAGAGCTTGGTGGTTAGTACCTGGCAGTCCATGGAGAACTGGAGGGAATGGGTTGTTAACGACACAAGAAAAGGAACACAGGAAAAAATTGATCATTTGCTCGGAGAAAAGACCGGGTACGAAATTTATTCATATGATTAAGCCATACACACTTTTAAAAAAAATAGGGGGGTTGCCCC
>JAFDEW010000217.1 GCA_019310125.1 Deltaproteobacteria bacterium
GGTTTGAAAGGGAAAACAGACAAGGTATTCCCATAGATGCTTACAACAGAAACTATAAAGATGATAATCACAAGCCCGAGTGCATCTGCGCGCACACCCTTTTCTGGGCCTTGAACGGTTTTCGGAAAATTTCGAGCATTGTTGGCCTGATGGAAAAAATTTGCCCGCAAGGATTGAAAAAACAGCTTGATACGCTTCAAAAGCAACAGAGTCCGATTGAGTTAAAAAATTTTTTCCATACTCTGATGACAATGAATCACAAGCAGCAGACCCAGATCATCGCCCATGCCGTATCAAATGCAAAAAAGTTTACAGATGATGATCCGGCCTATAAATGGATGATCGATCTGCATAAAGAATATCCGGCGGATATCGGAGTGTTTTCCCCCATTCTCTTGAACCTGATATGCCTTGAGCCGGGTCAGGCGGGGACCTTCATGCGTATCTTGACGGAGTCGGGATTGAATTAATGGCAAACTCGGACAATGTGCTAAGGGGCGGTCTGACGCCGAAGTATATTGATATGCCGGAGCTGTTGAACGTCCTTAATTTTGAAGAACGCGAGGTCAACATCCTTGAGACAAAACAAATCAACGAATGTGAATGGGTATATGCAAGTTATGCCGAGGAGTTCGTTCTGTCTATTATCCATTTAAAACAAGGTATGAGATATAATAGTCCCGCCTACAGGAGCATCGAAATACTCCTGTGTACAAATGGAAAAGCAACGATTAGCGATCTCGGGAAAAATGATGAGCTTGCCATTGATAAGGGAACATCGATTTTAATACCTGCAAGTGTAAAAAAATACAGTCTTACGGGAGATGTTACTCTGTACAAAGCAGCGGTTCCGCTATAGAATGTGTAGGGTAAACGCATTTGATTTTGATGCAGCGTAACGACGGCGTGTTTCTCTTTCCAACCGACTGAGTGTAAATCCAGGCTGTTGGGTAACGCTGATCCTTGTCTATTGACAAACCTGGGCTCCGGAGCCTTTTTTTTAGGTGTCAGGTTTCAGGTGTCAGATTCATATGTTGAATGGATTGGAGAAAACATGGGAGCGGAAAGTCCCAGAGCGAGAGCGTCGCTGGCAGTTAGCTTAGGAAACGGCAGTGTAGGGCGTAAATGATGAAACGCTCCTTCATGGCTGGCCCATTACTGCTGAACAGGCTTCCTGACACCTGACACCTGAAACCCGAAACACGCCGTCGTGGAGCGTTCTTTCCGTATTGAGATTCAAATACGTTTATCCTATTTATGTGTGAAAAAACTCTTGACATAAAAAAGTCCATACTATACTTGTTGCAAAGTCCGTAATATAATATAAGGAAATTAAATGGTGCATAATCGATCAGGCAAATATTATTTTTATTATTGGTATTTTTTTAATACCGGCCTGCCTGTGGTGCGCTGATACAAGAACAACTTGCAAAGCGAAAAAAACCGTGGGTAGCCGGAAACCCCACGGTTTTTTTATTTCCAAAGGCCGTGGAGAAAAAAGCTTCGCGGCCTTTTTTGTTTAAAAGGAGGAGTCCATCATGACGTATTTAGGCAAACGAATCCGGATAGAGCGGATACAGGACCGGGATACCGGAAGGACGGTAATTGTTCCAATGGATCACGGCATTTCCATGGGTCCCATAGACGGTCTTAAGAATATGAAAGATGCAATCCATAAAGTGGCCGAAGGGGGAGCAAATGCCATAGTGGAGCATAAGGGTTTGGTGGGTGAAGGTCACCGAGAGGGAGGCAAGGACATTGGACTGATAATCCATTTGTCCGCCTCCACGAGCCTTTCTCCGTATCCTAATGTCAAAACACTGGTTTGTACGGTTGAAGAGGCCATCAAACTTGGTGCGGATGCTGTATCCATACATGTGAACCTAGGGAACGGCCAGGAAAAAGAGATGCTTCATGATTTTGGACGGGTGAGCAATGAAGCCCGCATATGGGGCCTGCCGCTGCTTGCCATGATTTATCCAAGAGGCGAGAAAATCAAAAATGAATACGACGTAAACGCGGTTAAGCATGCTGCACGTGTAGGAGATGAGATGGGCGCAGATATTGTTAAAGTTTCATATACCGGCTCTGTGGAGACATTTAAGGAAGTCGTATCGGGGTGTTCGGTTCCTGTTGTAATTGCCGGTGGTCCTAAAATGGATTCAGACCATGAGATCCTCGAAATGGTAAAAGGTTCTATTGACGCAGGGGGTAAAGGTGTCTCCATAGGCCGCAATGTGTTTCAGCATAAAGATCCTACGCGCATGGTGCGGGCGATTTCAGCCATCGTTCATCAAGGCAGTAATGTGGAAGATGCGCTTAAAATTCTAAATGGGGAGTAAATTATGCGAAAACTATGGGTAAAGGCTGATCCCTGGGATAAGAAAATAGTGACTACGGCTCTTGAAGGGGGTGCGGATGGTATCATGGTGCCTAAGGGATTTTCCCAAAAAGTAAAAGAGCTGGGAAGGATTCAGACCATTTCCGAAGACGGTGACCTAAAGCTTGGGAAAGACGTGGTCTTCTTCACCATAACAAGCGGCGAGGACGAAGAAAAAATAGTCAAGCTCAGTCAAAATAAGCGTGTCATTCTTGAGTGCACTGACTGGACAGTCATCCCCCTTGAGAACCTTATCGCAAAAGGCGCAAAGGTCATTGCACAGGTTCGCGATTTAAAAGAAGCGCAAACTGCTTTCGGCATTCTTGAAAAAGGTGTAGACCATGTTCTTTTTCATACAGACGATGTGGTAGAGTTGAAAAAAGCACTCTCCTGGTTTCGTTCACGAGGGGATAAAATATCTCTTCAAGCGGCCGAAATTGTCGAAGTCAGGTCAGTGGGGATGGGAGACAGGGTTTGTGTGGATACCTGCACATCAATGGACATGGGCCAGGGGATTCTGGTTGGAAACAGCAGCAGTGCGCTTTTTCTGATTCATGCCGAAAGCATTTCCAATCCTTATGTATCTCCCAGGCCTTTCCGGGTGAATGCGGGACCCGTGCATTCATACACAAGAGTTCCGGACGGAAAAACAAAGTATCTCTCAGAGCTTTCATCCGGAGATCCGGTGATGATCGTGGATTTTAAAGGCAATACGACAACCGGTATTGTGGGGCGCTTAAAAATCGAAAAACGACCATTGATGCTGGTTAAGGCGGTTTTTAAGGGTAAAGAGATGACAGGCATTGTTCAAAACGCTGAAACAATTCGACTGACAAGTCCCGACGGCAACGCGGTATCTGTTGTGAATCTGTCGCCCGGTGACAAGGTCTTGGTGGCCATGGAAGAGGGCGGTAGGCATTTTGGCATGAAAATAGAAGAATCGATAACGGAAAAATGATCGAAATAAAACCACAGAAAATAAATAATGGTGAGGTTTGCGTTCCGGGTTCAAAGAGCTACACTCACAGGATCCTCATTGCCGCAGCCTTGTCAGACGGTATTTGCACTATTCATAATGGGCTCAAAAGCGAAGATACGCTCCTTACCCTGGATGCTTTACGGCAAATGGGTATAACCATTGATATAACGGATGACAGATTTGTGGTGCATGGCGCAAAAGGAGCCTTTAAGCCCTGTATGGATTCGATCTATCTTGGAAATTCCGGAACTTCAGTGCGTCTGTTAACAGCGGTAGCGGCTTTGGGACAAGGGGACTATATCTTAACAGGAACAGAGCGTATGGGAGAGCGGCCCATCCAGGATCTGCTGGACGGTTTGAATCAGATTGGGGTGAAGGCTCGTTCTGTAAATGACAATGGATGTCCTCCCATTGAGATAAAAGGGGGAAACGTTCCCGGGGGCAACGTTGATCTGAAGTGTGGCATGAGCAGCCAGTTTCTGTCCGCACTGCTTCTCATTTCACCGTGCACCAAAAAAGGAATTCAAATAAATATCACCGAAGGACCGGTATCCAGGCCCTATGTGGATATGACGGTGGATGTTATGGAAGAATTCGGGGTTGAGGTCCATCGTGACGGTTATCATCGATTTAAAGTGCCCGGGGGGCAGACATACCGGGCCGGGTCATATGTGGTGGAACCCGACTGCTCCCAGGCAGGGTATTTCTGGGCGGCTGCCGCAATATCCGGTGCAAAAATTAAAGTAAAGGGAATCACACGAAAAACGCGACAAGGGGATGTACGTTTTACGGAACTCCTTGAAAAAATGGGATGCACCATCCTGTATGAAACGGACGGTATTGCCGTTTCGGGCAGACCCCTTTCGGCAATAACCGCGGATATGGCCGATATGCCGGACATGGTTCCCACACTGGCTGTGGTTGCATCATTCGCCGAAGGAACCACGGTGATTGAAAATGTGGCACACCTCAAGGCAAAGGAGAGCGATCGTTTGGGCTCCGTGGTTCAAGAGTTATCCAAAATAGGAATCCAGGCAAGTTGCAGTGACACCGGCATGATGATCACGGGCGGCACGCCGCACGGTTCTGAAATTGATACCTATGGGGATCATCGCATGGCCATGAGTTTTTCGCTGGTGGGCCTAAAAGTTCCTGGGATTATTATCAAAGATGAAATGTGTGTTGAAAAGTAGTTTCCGAATTTCTGGGATGTGTTTCAAGGACTGTATCAGTAGGCGGGCAAAGCACAATGACTGAAGGTAAAAATTCCAAATAACAAATCCCAAAAAACAAACAAATAACAATGACCGAAATTCAAAATCCCAAACAAAAAAAACAATCGCTCACGCGGTGCAAGCGCCTGCGCTGCGCGTTGAACCGGTTTGGAGTTTGAGATTTATTTGTAATTTAGTGCTTGAGATTTGGAATTTATTTGTAATTTGGTGCTTGGAATTTGTGATTTTGGACACTGAACTTAAAGGCAAAGCCATCTATCTTTGACTTGGCCTAACGGACCAGATTTTTAACGTAACAACAAACAGGGAAGCAAAAATGCCGGGGAACACATTCGGAGCATTGTTAAAAATAACCACGTGGGGCGAGTCCCACGGAAAAGGGGTCGGTGTTGTCATTGACGGTTGTCCGCCAAGGATACCCCTTGATGAGAACATGATCCAATCCATGCTGAACCGAAGGCGGCCGGGAAAATCACCGGCAAGCACGGCGAGAAAAGAGCCGGATCAGGCCATTATTATGTCCGGTGTTTTTGATAATATGACCACCGGTACGCCGATTATGATCATGGTGGCCAACAAAGACGCGGATTCCAGAGCGTATGAGCCGTATTCAGATCTTTTTCGACCGGGGCATGGGGATATCACTTACATGGCCAAATACGGCATACGGGACTGGCGCGGAGGCGGGCGGGCATCTGCACGGGAAACCGTGGCACGGGTAGCCGCCGGTGCAGTAGCAAAGGCAATTCTGGATAGAGAAAACATCGAAATTTTTGCATACACACTGCAACTCGGTGGTATAACGGCACAAAAATGTGATCTGGATATGATTCATAAAAACATGTTCTGTTGTCCGGATATGCAAGCCGCCGAAAAAATGGAAGAACGTGTTTTGCAGGTAAAAAAAAAGGGAGATTCAATCGGCGGTATCGTGGAGATTCTGGCAAGAGGAGTTCCCCCCGGATTGGGAGATCCGGTATTTGATAAGATGGATGCGGATCTGGCAAAAGCGCTGATGAGTATCGGCGCGGTCAAGGGGGTTGAGATTGGCTCCGGATTTGAAGCTGCGGCCAAGCTGGGTTCCGAAAACAATGATCCCATAACTCCCCAGGGCTTTTCCAGCAATAATGCGGGCGGTATTTTAGCGGGAATATCCAACGGGGATGATATCGTGATTCGAGTTGCCGTAAAACCGATTCCTTCCATTTTGATGGAGCAAAAAACAATTGACGCGTCACGAAAGCC
>JAFDEW010000218.1 GCA_019310125.1 Deltaproteobacteria bacterium
TAATTTGGTGCTTGGAATTTGTGATTTTAGACACAAAACTCCAAGGCAGAGCCATCTATCTCTGACCTGGCTCTCCGAGGCGTAGGCTCTACGAGCCGGAGGCCCAAAGGACCAGGTTTTTCAGGACAAAATAAATGACCCATGTATCTTAACCATTACGATTTAAAAGAAAAACCTTTTCAGATAAGTACGGATCCAAAATTTATCTGGCTGGGCGAGTCCCACAAGGAGGCCTTAGCGGTCTTAGAACACGGCGTTCTATCCAATATGGGCTTCCTCCTTGTTACCGGCGATGTTGGTACAGGCAAAACCACACTTGTCAATACATTGTTAAAGCGTCTTGGCAATGAGACGATAGTAGCGAATATCACCAATCCTGTTCTGGAACAACTCGACTTTTTTAACCTTATTGCCGATGAACTTAATATCAATAAAAAGTTCCATAGCAAAGAGGCTTTTTTATTTCATTTCAATCAGTTCTTGAACGATTGTTACTTACAAAAAAAGAAGGTCATCCTTATAATCGATGAGGCCCACAGGCTGGACCAGGAACTTCTCGAACAGATACAACTCCTGTCAACTGTAAAAAACCAGGACATAACACTTCTGAGTACTTTCTTTATCGGCCAGGATGAATTTAATGACATTATTGCCCAGAAACGAAATCAGGCGTTACATCAGAAAATCTCTGTCAAGTTTCACTTGGAACCTTTGAAGGAAAGCGAGATTAAAGAATATATTTCGTACCGTCTCAGGATTGCCGGACATAAAGAAAATCTTTTCAATGCAAGCGCTATTCGTGAAATTTTCTCTTTTTCCAAGGGATATCCACGGTTGATAAATATCATTTGTGATCATGCGTTATTGACCGGATATGTCATAGACACAAAAATAATAGATGCTAAGATTATAAAAGAATGCGCAGCCGGACTCTTTATGCCGACACAAGGGATTGACAATAGTAAAAAACAACCGGCCACGGTAACACAAATAACAAATCAAAAGGAACCCTCAATTAAATCGTCGGGAAAGCACGTTAAAGCTTTTGTTGTTACGGGGTTGTCCTTAATTGTTCTGGGCATTCTTTTTTATTCCGGTATGGATGGAAAATATTTCGCGAAACTCACTCAATATTTTAAACAAGACGCCAACCATCCGACAAAATTAACATCCATAAGTGTGCCTCAACCGGATAATCCGGACAAAAAGCGCAACCTTTCTGCTGAAAAGCCACAAAACATCGATAAAAGGACAATAGCGGTAACAGATCCTGTATCCAATACTGCGGATTCATCCGCACAAGAAGAAGATAGTATACCCCCCAAAAAATCATACAAGATCGTGGATCCAGACGCTTCCGACGCCCCCAATCAAAAGGACCGTCTGAATAGAATAGATGAACTCCGAAAAGTTTGGGAGGTCCCGTCAATTCCGCCTCCGAAGACGGTCATCAATTTCGGTCACAATTCAAATGATCTTTCAGACGAGGACTTTGAAACAATAGAACCCATCGGCGCATTCATTTCTCAACATCCCGATGCAAAGATTATTATCAAAGGATATACCGACGCTCTTGGTAAGTATCTGTATAATAAAAGAATTTCAGAATTCAGGGCGAACCTTGTCAAAAGCTATTTTGTGGGTCGGGGAATCAGTCCATCAAGAATCCAAGTGTTCGGAATGGGATCGGAGAATCCCAGAAGATCGAACCAGACTCGAGAAGGAAGAATGCTAAATCGTCGGGTTGAGATCAACATCACGTTCGATTAACCCCAACGTTGCAGCAGTCTGATTTGCTGTTTATTCCTCTTCATGTTTGATGCTTGTCAAACTTCAATTCTTTTGATAAATACCCCACATGAAAAATTCAAATGATGATCCGTTATTAATACTTGCATCCCGTTCCCCAAGGCGACGGTATCTGTTAGAACAAGCAGGCCTTTCCTTTTCTGTAATACCCAGCAGCATCGATGAATCATCCGTGCCCATATCTTCGCCCGAAATATATGTCAGGGTTCTATCCGAAGCCAAGGCCCATAACGTGTCCGAAAAATATCCTGAAAAATGGGTTATCGGCGCGGATACGATTGTTCTGAAAGACCGGACCATACTCGGCAAGCCCGGTTCCAGAGCCGAAGCCCGAACCATGTTGAAACAACTCAGCGGGCAGACCCATGAGGTTTTTACCGGTTATTCAATCTGCTGCCAAGAGAAACGCCGAAACTTTTCCGAAACAGTTAAAACAGAAGTTCTTTTTAAAGACCTTAGCGATCAAGAAATTGAGTGGTACATCCATACCGCCGAACCTTTTGACAAGGCAGGGGCATACGCCATTCAGGGCCTGGGCACCTTTTTGGTTAAAAGTATCAACGGTTCTTATACCAATGTTGTGGGGCTTCCGGTTTGCGAAGTTATTGAATTCCTTATAACGGAGGGTGTATTGGGACGAAGCTATATGTCCGAAAGTTAGCTGTATAGTAAAGAATCCTGGCCCAGGAACCAGGCTTTGGTTTGACCCTGAAAGGGTCTGTTTTAGTTAAAGCCGTAGAAGTTAAAAGTGTCTAAAGTGATCTAAAGTGCCTAAAGTTATGGTGTCGCTTTGCTCCGCTGATTTTATATAATTGACAGAATTCCTTAACCCTGGCCCAGACCGATCACCAATACGCTATATTCAAAAAGGCAGGTTTGCAATGATGTATAGCCGATATCAACATACATGGACGAGTCGCACCAGGGCGGGCTTTAGCTCACTTTAAACTTTAGTTCACTTCAAACTCTTGCAGCAATTCTTCAGGCAGAGCCATGAGTCTCTGACTCCCGCAATGCGGGACCGGCTTGGCCCAAATGATTGGGTTTTTCAGGGCAAAATAAAGGGAGAGTTCAGCAGTTGATAAAAAGATTGCAAATCGTAAAAAACCGTATTCAAACGGCGGCCCGTGCCTGCGGACGCAACCCTGGAACAATTCGTCTGGTTGTGGTAAGTAAAACCGTTCCCACAGAAAGGGTCAGACAGGCCATTCAGGCCGGCGCCACCATTCTTGGAGAAAACTATATTCAGGAAGCCCGGACAAAATTCAACGATCTGGCAACAACCCCGGTATCGTGGCACTTCATCGGGCATCTTCAGTCCAACAAGGCCAAGTACGCGGTAAGACTTTTTGACCTGATCCATTCCGTTGATACGCTTAAGCTGGCCCGTGAATTGGATAAACAGTCACGCAAAATTAATAAGATCCAGGAGATCCTGATACAGGTCAATATCAGTGAGGAAGCTTCAAAATCAGGAGTAAATGTCAAAGATACGCTCACTCTGCTAAAGGATATAAGCCGTCTTGAGAATCTGTCGGTTAAAGGGCTGATGACCATGCCGCCCTATTTCAACGCGCCTGAAAAGGTTCGTCCCTATTTTACAGCCCTTCGGAATTTGAGAGACCGTCTTGAGCAACAGGGTTTATTGAATGTTGGTTTGAATGAACTTTCCATGGGCATGACCGGTGATTTTGAAGTTGCTATCCAGGAAGGGGCGACCCTTGTGCGTATCGGAACCGCTATTTTCGGAGATAGACAATGAAGATTCTGCTTCACATATGTTGCGCCCCGTGCGCGATTTACACGGTAAAAACCCTTGATCAGCAAGGTTTCGATGTAATGGGTTTTTTCTACAAACATAATATCCACCCGTATACGGAATGCATGAAACGAAAAGAAACATTGCAGGCTTATGCTGAACGCACCAATTTTAAGGTCATATATCAGGAAGGTTACGATCTGGAAGGTTTTATCCGGAACGTGGTCTTCAGGGAATCGAATCGCTGCTCATACTGCTACCATGACCGGTTAAGATCCACTGCACTGGTGGCCAAGCGGGGTAAGTTCGACTGTTTTACCTCCACACTCCTGTACAGTAAATTCCAGAAACACGAGGAGATAAAAGCCATAGGCCAATCGGTGGGCAAAGCGGTGGGCGTACGATTTTACTACCATGATTTTCGCGAGGGGTGGAAACAAGGTATCGAAGAATCAAAACGCCTGGGAATGTATCGCCAGCAGTATTGCGGCTGCATCTACAGTGAAAAAGAAAGATATTACAAAGAAAAAGTGACTAAAGTTGAAAGTGGCTAAAGTTGAAGACATAAATTCATCATAGAACTCCTCAACTTTAGTTCACTTTAGCTCACTTCAAACTTTAGGCACTTATATCTATTATTAAAGGCATGGCTTGTTAATTCCGACCTGTTCCAGCGGATCAGGTTTTTCATGTTTAAGCAAATATTCTTATGTTTAGCAATTTCATATACTTCATCATTGTCCTTCTCATATACAGCACCTACCAGCCTTCGGAAGAGACTAATTTTGGTTCCATAGAAACGTTTTTCTTGTTTATCGGCCTGATTGTTATTTTCACATGGATCACTTGGATGCAGTTCCGCAGGATAGAAAAAGGCGTTTCAAATGGAAGCGTTGGTCAACTCAGTCATAAATTCAGTTCTACGGTAAACCGGCACTCCATAATGGCCATCGTGCTCTTTTCCATCGATATCTACGGCCTGAACCTTTCATCCTTTTTCACGGACATTCACTTTCTTGCCCTTATCCCGACGGTACAGGCGCTTTTATTTCTCGGGCTTTTTATTAGCTACCTTTCCATTGTATGGGCCTGTGCCCATGGAACTTATAAGATACTCTCCGGCTCGGATCTTTCCAGAAGGTCATACATTCTGTCTCAAATTTCTTTTTCCGTACCCGTACTGTTACCCTGGCTTCTCCTTTCCGGAGTTGCCGACATTATTAATGCCCTGCCCTTTGAGGCGCTCAAACGTTTTCTCTCCACGACCCAAGGTCAGATGGCCTATTTCCTTATTTTTCTTTTTGCGATTGCCATAGCAGGTCCGGCAATAATTCAGAAATTCTGGAGATGCAAACCGTTAGAAACCGGTTACTATAGACAACGCATCGAAAATCTATGCCGAAAAGCGGGGATCGAATATGCCGAAATTTTATACTGGCCCATGGAGGTTGATGCGGTTATTGCCCATGAAATCGGACATGTAAAGAAAAAACATCTTGTTTTTTATCTGGTCTTTTTTCTAGGATATATGCTGATCTCTTTTGCCACATTCGACCTTCTGGTATATTTTATTATCTTTACGGAACCCATATACAGTCTCATAAGCCATACCGGTCTGGATCAGACCACGGTAACCTCATCGATTTTCAGCTTCATAATTATTATATTTTTCCTGATCTATTTCCGTTTTATTTTCGGGTATTTTATGCGTAATTTCGAGCGCCAGGCAGACACTTACGTGTACACACTTTTCGACAGTGCCTTACCGCTTATCTCCTGTTTTCAAAAAATTGCGGCAACAAGCGGCGAGCCATACGACAAACCCAACTGGCACCACTTCAGCATCAAAAAACGAATAGAATATCTGAGAAAGTGTGAAACCGACAGAGCCTGGGTAACCCGACAAGACAATAAAATAATAAAAAGCATCGCCGTTTACTTGGTGGGGATACTGTTGATCGGCGCGATCGGTTATAACTTGAATTTTGGTGAAACCGGCAGGAAATTAAACAAACATTTTTTCGAAAAAATAATACAAAGAGAGCTTGGCAAAACTCCTGACAACCCGAATCTTTACAGCACGCTGGGCGACCTGTATTTCAGCGAAAAAAAGTACGCTCAAACCATAACCGCATATGAACAATCATTGGCCATCGAGCCGGATAATCCTCATGCGTTGAACAACCTGGCCTGGCTTCATGCCACATGTGAAGTCCCAAAATTCCGTGATCCTCAAAAAGCGTTGTATCTTGCAGAAAAAGCCGCCGGTCTCGAACAATCCCCGTATATTCTCGACACCCTGGCCGAGAGCTATTTTGCAAACGGCCGGTTTGAAGAGGCGGTTGAATCTGAAATCAAAGCAGAAGCTATTACAAAAAACAGCTGAAAAGATTTTTGGAGGCAGCCGAAAAGGCGCCTTGACCCTAACTGATCATTTGATGCAAACCTTCCGGACCTGCAGCAGGTCACAGTTTCCACCAAATATTTTTTCAATTCCATCCTGCTTTAAGGTCGTCATCCCATCTTTTATGGCCTGCTCCCTTAAAGTTTTAATCAGAGAATTGCTCTGGATCAGTTTTTTCATTTGATCGGTCCCCAGCAAGAGCTCATGCAGACCCATGCGGCCCGAATATCCGGCATTGTAG
>JAFDEW010000219.1 GCA_019310125.1 Deltaproteobacteria bacterium
TGATAAAATTTATCACAAGTCAAGGGGAAAATCGAGAAAGACATGAGAGCAAACTGATAACGATCTGTTTATCCAGATCTCGTAACATGATAGAAAAATAGGTCTTTTTTTTGGACATTATCGGGCGTGGTGAAGCCTTCTCGAAGCATAGGTTTCAGGTGTCAGGTGTCAGGTTTCAGGCTGGCTCTCGCTTTTTCACTACTGACACCTGACACCTGAAGGCCAGTGTCCAATTTTCATGCAATCCCCCGAAAATTAAGGAGTCACGATTATTTTTCCAAGCTGAATGACGAGGTCTGTTATCAGGCTTGTTATCGTTTCATCAGATAATAAAGGAAACTTTTATTTATGTTTTAAGTTTTTGTTTTAGGTTTTTTTTCAAGCTTCTCCATGCGTCGAGACGCTGTTTAATTGTCTTTTCATACCCTCGTTCCGTGGGCGCATAAAAAAGCGTGTCCTGTAGTTTTTCCGGCAGATAGTTCTGAGGGGCATACGCATCTTTATAATCATGGGCATATTTGTAATCTTTTCCGTACCCGACTTTTTTCATCAGTTTTGTGGGCGCATTCCGAATATGAAGAGGCACGGGCAACGCGCCATAGCTGTCAACAGCTTCTTTAATCTTTCCGTAAGTTTTGTATATGCTGTTGCTCTTGGGGGCCGTGGCAAGATATATGACGGCTTGGGCCAGTGCAAGCTCGCCTTCGGGATGCCCCAGGAACTTAAATGCTTCCATAGCATTCAATGCAACTCCGAGTGCATCGGGATCTGCATTTCCAATGTCTTCGCTGGCAAACCGGACCATTCTGCGAGCGATATAAAACGGATCTTCGCCGGCGGTGAGCATTCTTCCCAGCCAGTAGACCGCCGCATCCGGATCACTCCCCCTTAAACTCTTATGAAATGCGGATATAATATTAAAGTGTTCTTCACCGGACTTGTCATACAACAGTGCCTTTTTTTCCAGAGCATTTTCTAAAACCCGAAGCGTTATTTTCCCCGGGCTTTCTGTTGTTGAAGCATCCATTCCGGTTGTTACCAGATATGCCACGGTTTCAAGGCTGTTCAAGGCCGCACGGGCATCTCCGTCCACAATGCGAACAAGATGAGAGAGGGCATCTTTTTCGATGGTCAGATTCATATTTCCCAAGCCTTTTTCCGTGTCTTTTAGGGCATTTTCCAGGATCAAGGCAATATCATCCGATGAAAGGGCTTTTAAGGTTATCAAACGGCACCGGGACATGAGCGGAGATATAATTTCAAAGGAGGGGTTTTCGGTGGTGGCGCCAATCAGGGTAATCAGCCCGCTTTCCACATGGTGAAGAAATGCATCCTGCTGGGCCTTGTTAAACCGGTGTATTTCATCAACAAAAAGAACGGTTCTTTTTCGAAAAAGCTTTTGCTGGTTTTTTGCGTCCTCTATAACCGCCCGGATATCCTTGACACCTGACAGTACCGCAGAAAAATGGACAAAATGGCAACGGGTTTCACCGGCAAAAATTCTTGCAAGGGTTGTTTTTCCGCATCCCGGAGGACCCCAAAGAATCATGGAAAAAATCCGGTCTTGTTCAATGGCATGATAAATCAATGTTCCTTTTCCCACGACATGGGATTGTCCGACGAATTCATCCAGGGTTTTCGGGCGCATTCTATCGGCAAGAGGCCGCGACCCTTGGGCTGATTGTTGTGCGTGATATTCAAACAAGTCCAATGGTCATCCTTTTAACATGTCATTTATCATGGGTTCTTTTACTTCTGACCTCTGTCATCTGTTTTTCTCCTGCCGTGTGCGTTTACGAAAGATTATTCGGATCGGTGTCTTGTCAAGCTTCGCTTTTTCCCTGATCTGGTTGATAAGGTAGCGCTTATAGGAAAAATGGACGGCATCAGGATAATTTACAAAACAGACAAAAGTGGGGGGTTTGGTGGATATCTGGGTGGCATAAAGAAATTTAATGCGTCTTCCTCTGTGAAGGGACGGCTCAGTTCGTTCAATGGCCCGTTCAAGTATCTTGTTCAGCGGTCCGGTCCCGATACGTGCCGAGTATTGGCTGAATACCTCTTCCACAAGACCGAATATTTTCAAAACCCGCTGCCCGGTTAATGCGGAAATGGTGATGACCGGAGAAAAGCTTAAAAATTTTGCCTGCATTCTTAACTGTTCATAATATTTTAATGCGGTTTTGGTGTCTTTTTCAACAATGTCCCATTTATTCAACAGAAAAATGCATCCACATCCCCGCTCAAATGCATATCCTGCGATAGTTATATCCTGTTCGGTAATCCCCTGGTAGGCATCAATGACAATCAGGGCCACATCACATCTGTCCAGGCTTCTTAACGCTTTAATGATGGAAAACTTTTCAAGCTTTTTTGAAACCTTTGCCTTGCGTCGAATACCGGCGGTATCGATGAGAAGATACGACGTGTCGTTAATTTTACAAACCGAGTCGATGGCATCTCGGGTGGTTCCCGGAGTATCGCTGACAAGTAAACGCTTTTGACCCAGAATCTTGTTAATCAGTGATGATTTGCCGACATTGGGTTTGCCCACCACAGCCAGCTTGATCATTTCTCCAGCTTCATCTGAAAGTGTTTCAGGCAAAACTGATGTCAGGTCATCGAGAAAATCCGAAATGCCGTAACGGTGTTCGGATGAAATGGGGTATAATTTTTCGATACCCAGGCTGTAAAATTCGTAAAGCTTACCTTCCTGTTCAACCCCGTCAATTTTATTGACGGCATAAAAAACGGGCTTTGTTAATTCACGAAGAATTTTGACAATATCTTCGTCAAAAGGAGAAATTCCGTGTTTGCCGTCCAGTAGAAGAATAATAACATCTGCGTCTTCTATAGCCTGAATGATCTGGAAACGTATTTTGTGGGCGAAGTCATCCTTATCTTGATCCGGGAATCCGCCGGTATCAACCAGTGTAAATCCAATGCCGTCCCAGGTAGCATCCCCATAATGGCGATCCCTTGTAACGCCGGGAAAATTGTCCACAAGGGCTTTCCTTGTTCCGGTAACACGGTTAAAAAAGGTCGATTTTCCTACATTGGGACGACCTATTATGGCGACAATCGGTTTCATGGCAATCGTATGTCTCGGAATTTCAGCCTCCTAAATCCTGTATCAACTTTTTTTTAAAGAAACATTCCGGTGATTCAATTTTCAAGCGGATCACTGTTTAAACTCCGTTGAGGGTACAAACATATTAAAAAAATGTCAATCATCTCACGACAAGGCAAGTGTTTAAGAAAATCACACCGTTTAAGGTCGAGACAGAAGAAAAAACACCTTGCTACAAGAATCCGATATAAGTAATAATATGATTATTAAGCCAGCCTGAGATATAGCTATAAAATACTCTTTTGCCCTAATGGGCCAAGAACAGACCCCGCTTTGAATCGGGAGGTGTTACTATGGATTTTGCGTTGTCTAAAGAAATGGAGATGTTAAGAAAAGCGGTTCGTGAATTTGCGACCAAAAAGATTGCCCCGTTTGCCGATGAATGGGATGCTAATCATTATTTCCCGCATAAGGAAGCCGTCAAACCCATGGGAGAACTCGGCTTTTTCGGAACCGTTATTCCCGAAGCATATGGAGGGGAAGACATGGGATGGCTGGCGGCAATGATCGTAACCGAAGAAATTGCAAAGGCCTCAAGCTCTCTCAGGGTTCAGGTCAATATGCAATGTCTGGGCAGCGCGTTTACCTTATACAAATACGGGAGTGATGCCTTAAAGCAAAAATACATCTTTAAACTGGTCACCGCCGATTATATCGGTGCGTTTGCCATTACGGAACCCGATGCGGGTTCAGACGTGATGGCAATGTCATCAACCGCCCAAGACGGTGGAGATCACTGGCTGTTAAACGGTTCCAAAACCTGGATTTCAAATGCAGATGTGGCCGATGTAGTTATTTATTATGCGTATACGGATAGGGAAAAAGGATCAAAGGGACTTTCAGCTTTTGTTATAGAGCCCAAGCGCTTTAACGGCATTAAGACCTCGGTCCTGGAGAAAATGGGGTCGCACTCCTCTCCCACCGGTGAGATATTCTTAACCAATACAAAGGTGCCCAAAGAAAATATTATCGGAAAGCCCGGAGACGGCGCAAAAATTCTTTTCGAATCCCTCAATCAGACCCGTCTTTCCGCGGCGGCCGGCGCTGTAGGGGTTGCACAGGCATGTCTGGACCTATCCCTGAAATATTGTAATGAACGTAAACAGTTTGGGAAACCCATCGGCGAATTTCAGATGAATCAGGATATGATTGCCCAGATGTCCGCTGAGATTGAGGCGGCTCGGCTGCTGGTTTACAAGGCTGCCTGGGTTAAGGATCAGGGGAATCTGAATAACGGACTCGATGTTGCACAGGCAAAGTATTTTGCGGGTGAAGTCGTAACAAAGTGCGCCAACTATGCCATGAGAATTTTGGGAGCATACGGATATTCCACCGAATATTCGGTGGCTCGATTTTATCGGGATGCACCGACATATACCATAGTGGAAGGATCGGCCAATATCTGCAAGTGGATCATTGCTCTGGATCAGCTGGGGATCCGAAAGGCGAACAGATAAAGCTTGACGGTTTCGTAAAAAGCCCAACTTCTGCGTTGTGCTGCATTTCGTAATCATTCAACGTACGAAAAGTACGCCTCATGATTACAAAATTTGCACGCCTTGAATTTGAACAAAATTTCATGGCCTTCTTTTGTTAGTTCATTTGACGATATTTGTCATATTGTTTTAGTCATAAAACCTCTATGATTAAGATAACTTATTGTAAATATACAAAACTTTCTATATCGTTTTTCTGGCTCAATTTTTGCAATAAAACATATGACATAATAAAAGGAGGGTCGAGATGGACTATAATGTCTTGAAAAGAATAATTTTTGTTTTGGCTATTGTATTATTTATATTTTCCTTGAGTGCGTGTAGAACAACCGGAGGGGCGGTAGGCTTTGAATGGGGGGAGAAATCCGGACACGGACATGGGCATGATGTAAAACAAGCAAAAAAAGGAGGACCGCCACCTCATGCGCCGGCCCATGGATATCGGGCAAAACACACCTATCGGTATTATCCTTCCTGTAGCGTTTACTATGACAGTTATAGAAAATTGTATTTTTATCTTCAAGGGCCCAACTGGCAAATTGCCGCATCGTTGCCCCATGCGATACAAGTGAGCCTTGGTGACCACGTCAGCATTGAGATGGATACAGATAAACCCTATACCCATTATCAAGAGCACAAGCGCAAATATCCTCCGGGTCAACTCAAGAAAAAGGGTAAGAATAAAAATAAACGGTTTGGTTAACTAATAGCACCGGCATTCATTAAAGATAAAAGCGGGGTGTAAATCAAGATTGTTGGTTATTGAGTTCAATCGTAAGGTGTCAGTGTTCAGGTTTCAGCTCTTCAAGTTTCTTGACCCTGACACCTGAAACCTGACACCTTTTCCCCAAAGCTAAATACGCAGCGCAGACGAACATGAATTTTCATATTGCCAACAGCCGTGATTCACACCCATAAAAGCGGAATGGAACCACTTGATCAAATAGTAAATACCATATCCCTGACCATGGGGGTCGCCTGGGCCAGCGGAATTAATCTTTATGCCGCGATCTTGGTTCTATGACTGCTGAGGATAACACAAAACATTGTCCTGCCGGGTCTGTGTCCAAAAAAGCAATTTCCAAACCATTAAATCAACGACAGCCTCTCATCATAAATAAATTCCCGGGTATGCCTGGCAATCCTTTCCGGTTCAATATGATGCCGGGCGGCTCCGGTTTCCATTCCTGCCCGGCCCACTGCTTCCGCCACTGCGGGCGGCACCCTGAAATCCATGGCGCCCGGAAGAATATATTTCGGTTTCAGTTTATCACCCACCAGACCGGCAATGGCATGGGCGGCCGCGATGTTCATGGCATCATTAATCCATTTTGCACGTATGTCCAGAGCACCGCGAAAGATGCCCGGAAATGCCAGGCAATTGTTTACCTGGTTGGGAAAATCAGATCTCCCGGTGGCGACCACTACAGCCCCTGCCTTTTCGGCCATGTCCGGATGGATTTCCGGAACCGGATTGGCAAGCGCAAAAACAATCGGATTTTTGGCCATGGTTTTTACTGTTTTTTCATCCAAAACATTGGGACCGGAAAGTCCGATAAAGACGTCAGCGCCTTTTAATACATCGCCCAGGTTTCCTTTGTGTTTTTCAGGATTGGTTGTGGCCGCCAGTTCATTCTTTATGAAATTCATTCCTGTTTTGCGTCCTTTATAGATGGCGCCCTTGGTATCACAAACCGTAATGTTTTTTGCACCGGCCTGAATCAAAAGTTTTGTCACTGCTATTGATGCCGCACCGGCACCGTTAAAAACAATTTTCACATCCTTTAAGTTGCGACCCACAATTTTCAGCGCATTGATCAGTGCTGCCAAAGTGACCACAGCCGTACCATGCTGATCATCGTGAAATACGGGGATGTCGAGCCGTTGCTGCAATTTTTGCTCAATTTCAAAACAGCGCGGCGAAGAGATGTCTTCAAGGTTAATTCCTCCAAAGGCCGGAGAAATATTTTCTACAAGTTGGACAATTAAATCCGTATCCTGAGTGCTGATACAAATAGGAAAGGCTTCAACACCTCCAAAGGTTTTGAATAGAATGGCTTTTCCTTCCATCACCGGCATGGCCGCCTGAGAACCGATATTCCCTAATCCCAGAACGGCGCTGCCGTCGGATACGATGGCCACTAGATTGCTTTTACACGTAAAATCATATACTTTTGTCGAATCATTAAAAATGTTTTGGCACACCTGGGCCACTGCTTCCGGACTGTATAACCGTTGGTATATGACCTCATCTTTTACCGGAACTTTTGCATACACTTCCAGACATCCCTGGTATCGATGATGAAGTTCCAATGATTCCTCATCGATGCTCAGGGTTCCGTAATCCTGCCCTTCGGACGGTAGCCATGCCAGTTCACCTTCATAAATATAACATTCGGTTCGCTCCCGAACCTTCTCAGGGGGCATTTCTTTGGCCGACAGCTGGGCTACCCCGGTCTCTTGAGCGGTTTTCGCCACTGCTTCTGCCAGAACCGGGGAGATTTTCCAGTCCATTTGGCGGGGAATAATATTCGTGGGCGAAAGTTTATTTTCAGGAATCATGGCCGACAGCGCCCGGGCGGCTTCCAAAAACATCTTTCGGTTGACCCGCTTTGCCCGTACATCCAAACATCCTCTGAAAAACCCCGGCGTAACCAAAGACGAGCGGATCTGATTTTCGCTGTTCGCAAGGCTGGTGGCCGCGACTTTTGCACCGCCTGCCAGGGCTTCGGCTTCGCTGACCTCCGGATCCGGAAGGGCTAGGGCAAACACGATGGAATCTTTAGCCATGGTTGCAACCATTTTACGATCAACCACCCCTTTGGTTGAGAGACCGATAAAAACATCCGCTCCCTTTATAACATCCACAAGGCTTCCTTGAATATCTTGATGTCGAACCAAACTGGCAATTTCCGCTTTGGCCCAGTTCATGCCTTCCATTCGGTAAGTATGTATTGCCCCGTGCCGGTCACAAATGGTGATATTTTCGGCACCCGCAGCCAGGAGCCCTTTGGCAACGCCAATACCGGAAGCGCCGGCGCCGTTAATAATGATTCGAGCGTCGGTGAGGTTTTTACCCACCACCTTCAAGGCGTTATACAGGGCAGCCAGAACGATGATGGACGCCCCGTGGTATTCATGGTGAAGAATCGTCAGTCCCATGGCTCTCCTCAACCGGTGCTCAATGGTAAAGCATTTGGGAGCCGCAATACTTTCAAGACAAAATCCACCGAACGATGGTGCAAGAATGCGGACAGTCTCTACGATCTCGTCGGCGTCCTGGGTACTGAGCGCTATGGGAACCGCATCAATATTGGCAAACGTTTTAAAAATAACAGATTTTGCTTCCAGTTTGGGCAATGCAGCCAACCCCCCGATATTCCCAAGCCCGTAAACTTGACTTCCGTCCGTGATCAGGGCAATTGAATTTCCTCGGCAGGTATAGTCAAAGGAGTATGAGGGGTTTTTAGCGATTTCTCTGCAAGGAGCAGCGACTCCCGGAGTGTAGATACGACTCAATACGGATAGGTCTTTGATCGGCATCTTGCTCTTGACGCCAATGAGGCCCCGGTGACGAATCCGGTAACCGAGGGCGTCTGATTCTTTACTCATATTTTCATGCCTATAATGGTTATATATTTTCTTAAACAGTCTATGATTATGAATATAACATCTTGGAAATTATACAAGTTATTAAAATCATAGATTCGCAACGTTACGAATCAGTCGAGTTCGGTCTTCAGCAAATTCTTACACAGATGATAATATACTTCGGAAAGATAGACAATCCCGATCACCCGGGAACTCTCCAGAACCGGAAGACGACGGCATTTCTTTCTAACCATGCGGTCGATAACCACCATCAAATCATCATCCGGCGCAACAAAGAGTACCGGAGAACTCATGACCTCCTTAACCGTCAATCCTTTGAAGCGCTTAATGTAGGAATCCAGTTCTTCGTTCCAGAAATCGATACCGCTGACCATGTAATTCAAAACCGGTGGTCTTAAATGATAAAGCACATCGAACATGCTAATTACACCGGTCAAACGGTTAAATCTATCTATTACCATAACACTTGCCGTCTTTTGGGCGGTTTCTCTGATCCTGCCTTTATAAATCAATCGCACAGCCTCTTCAATAGGCGCATCAGATCGAATTTTGTCAAAATTTCGAACCATTACGTCTCTTGCGGTCACTTTCATTTGGTTACTCCTTTGTTAAAAAGTGTCAAGAATACACTTTGATTTGCTGTGTCTATGATAAGCATACCATAAGTATCGCTCTATAATTTTTCCTGCTGTTAAATGATTCTGATTCAAGAGTCAAGGAATATTAGGGTGGTGGAAAGTTTCTACCGGACACTTTCAGGAAATAGGCAAATAATATTTACATTTCAAAAGCTTGTGTGATAGACTTCTCCTAATTTCAGGTCTTATATGTCCTTGCTGATTTTTCAATGGGTTATAACCACGATGATATGGGCTTTTAATGCCCGTATGGAGGCGTAACAATGGCGTTTTGTCTTATGGAGGGTAATGAGGCAATTGCCTGGGGGGCTGTTGCTTCAGAATGCCGCTTTTTTGCCGGATACCCGATTACTCCGGCCACAACAATATTTAATACCCTGCTCGAACTGTTGCCGCCTTTGAGCGGCATTTGCCTTCAGGGCGAGGATGAAATTGCTTCAATCGGCTACTGTCTGGGCGCATCCATGGCAGGCCTAAAGGTTATGACCGCAACATCGGGGCCGGGCATCAGCCTTTATAGCGAACATATTTCCTTTGCCATTGGAAGCGAAATCCCCATTGTCATTGTAGATGTTCAACGGCTCGGCCCGTCCACGGGTTCGGCCACCCGCGGTGCGGACGGAGATATTCAATTTTTGCGCTGGGGCAACAGCGGGGG
>JAFDEW010000521.1 GCA_019310125.1 Deltaproteobacteria bacterium
CGGCATCAAACCGGCCCCGCTGAAACAAGATCACAACGATTTCCTGTCTGAGCGCGATAATCAGAACGGAAAACGGAACCACCAGCGCCAGATATCGCAGGGTATCGTTCAGCAACCGGTTCATTTCTTGTATTTTATTCTCTGCCGCCAGACGCGCCATAAACGGAAACGACGCCATGCCCACGGCCTGGCCGAAAAAGCCCACGAGGATAAACATGGTCCTTAAGCCGTAATTAAGGCCGGCAATGCTGCCTCGCGGCAAGTACGAACCGAAAAACCGAAATAAAAATTCCGTTGAAAAGCTCATGGTCAAGCCGATCATCAAGGGAAGCGTGACCCGAACATAGCGCCATAGATCCGGGTGTCTGAAATCCAAAGCCATTGTGAACCGCATCATTTCCGATAAAGGCGCCGCCCAGAACTCCCCAGGAAAACCCTTCCATGCCCATTCGGGTACCCAGAAGTAGGCCTCCGCAAATAATTCCCAGATTATATAAAAGCGGAGACAGGGCCGGTATGAAAAATTTCTCCTTGGCAAACTGAACGGCCATAAACATCCCGCCGGAAAAAAAGAAAAACTGGGCCGGTATGATAATCCGTGTCATCCTGACGGCGCGTTCGATTAATACGGGATCATCAAGCCCCGGAGCCAGAATCTCGACGAACCCCCGGGCAAAAACGCAGGCGATGGTAATCAACAGCAAAAGTACGCTGCCAAAGCCGGTGAAAATGAGTGAAAAGACCCGCCAGCCTTCCTCTTCTTTATTTCGTACCAGATAGTGAGAAAAAATCGGGATAAACGTAACCGAAAGGAATCCGCTGGCAACGATGTGATTTAGAATTTCGGGGATGATAAAGGCCACCTGATAGGCATCGACCCCGCCGCCGATTCCGCCGATATAGGCAATGACCTGCTCCCGGATAAGACCGGTAAGACGGCTTAAAAAAACCGAAGCCATCATAATCAGCGAGGCCAAACCCACTTTTTTATACATGGATGACATATGTTATGTGAATGTTTTGGGTTTAGGTGGAAAATCCAGGCTCGATCCTGTCAACACGTTCTATAATGAAACAAAAGATCATATCAAGTCTGGATGCGCTTTAGAGTGTGAAAAAGTGTATATGGTTTTGTTTACACAGATCGCGTCACATTTTTTCAAGCCGGGAATACTGCTTCACGGATTCTGTTTCTGAGAGCACCCTGAGTGCGCCCTGAGCCAGAGCATGCATCTCGTTCTCTCCGGGATAGACCTTTACAGGTGCAATGAACCGGATTCGTTGGGAAATCCATGCAACCAGCCTTGAGGAATTGGCCAGGCCCCCGGTCAACACAATCGCATCTACTTGGCCATGCAGAACAGTGCTCATTGCACCGATATCCTTGGCAATTTGGTACGCCATTGCCTGCAGAATCAACGCTGCTTTTTCATCGCCTTCCTGGATTTTAGCTTCCACCCGGCTTACATCATTTGTCCCCAGATAGGCAATTATCCCCCCTCTCGAAGTGAGACGCCGGCGCAAATCGGACACGCTGAATCGGCCGGATTCGAGAAAGCGAAGCAGGTCCACTGTGGGCAGAGTGCCGGCCCGTTCCGGTGTCATGGGCCCTTCCCCCAAGCCGATGGTGCTGTCAATTACCCTGCCCTTCCGGTGCGCACCAATGGTGATACCGCCACCCAGATGAGCAACAATCCTCAGCAGCAGCCCTTCTGGCCGCGGCCTTTTGATTCAGCGCGTGAAACGCACTCTTTCTTTTAATTTCCGGAATACCCGAGACCCTGGCAAGTGGTTCATATTCATCTGTACTGGGAGTGTCAACAACCACTGCCCGGATACCCGTCTGTTTTGCCAGATCATAAGCAATGAGGGGTCCCAGGTTGGTGGGATGCTGACCGTATTTGCCCGAGCGCAGGTCATCACACATCTGTTCATCAACCAGATACACACCCGAAGCAATGGGTGCGGTAAGGCCCCCGCGGCTTGCGATCATGTGCAAATCGCCAAGCGCTATCCGGTGTGTTTCCAAGAAGTTAACAACTCCTTGCCTGCGCAGGTGAAACTGTTCCATATAGTTCATGAGCGATCCAACCTGCTGCGGGTCATGGTCAATGTTTTCCCGGACCTTGAGGTGATGGTTTTCAAAAAAGGCCATCTTGGTGGTGGTGGAACCCATGTTCATTACAAGAATCTTATAAATAGACACCATAATTCCTCCAACTCACCGGATACTGCCGCTAAAATTCAAGTTACCCCCCTTTTTGAGGGACACCAAAATCCTTTTAGCATAGTTTTCG
>JAFDEW010000220.1 GCA_019310125.1 Deltaproteobacteria bacterium
ATGGGTCCTTTGTAGCGCATAAAAGAATAGATGGAAATCTTAGGTTTTTTTCTGTAATTAAAGAAAAGTCTTGTACCACAAAATGAATTAAAATGCATTATGAAATCGGAGTTCATTTCCAGGAACATTTCATGCAAAGGACAAACTGGTATGTAATAACAGGAGCCCCATGCTTCGGCAAAATTGCAGTAATATGCAAACTTGAACAGCTGGGCTACCAGGTAGTTCACGAAGTCGCACGCTCATACATCGATAAAGAATTAAAGAAGGGGCAAAGTATCGCCCGGGGAAAAGTCGATGCTGACGTCACGATCCCTTGCATCCTGGAACCGGAACTGACAGACAAAGCTTCCAGGAAAAATTGGGTACGATTAATACAGAAAATTTACCCCATTGAATCTCTCTAAAGGGAGCGCTATTCAACAGAGCAGGCGAAGTTAATCCACTTTTGTGCCCAAAATGTTCGTCTGAAATGCGCGTAATTGCGGTAATTGAGGATTCTGATTCTAAAAATAATATGATCCACTCAAAAAATATTGGAGGAAGGTAAAAAAATGACGGGGGTAATAAATCAGCAGATATTAAGTGAATATTTCAAAAAATGTTTTCTTGCCGTAGATGGACTGTGGTTCATGATGCTGGAGAAAACAGACTCGTTTGACAAGGCTCTTGATGTTGATCGCATGGTATGGGAAATACTACCGAAGATACAGGCCAGAAAGATAAAAGAGTTGTTGAAGCTGAAAACATCCAACGAGGATGATCTGATAAACGCCCTTAAGTTCAAGCTGGATGCTGAAGATTTTATAAGTGAGATTTTAAGGAAAGATTCACATATTAATATCATTATCAGAAAATGCCCATGGCTCACTTTGTTAAAACAATCGAATCGAGAGCATCTGGCAGAGAAAATCAGTGATGTAATTTGCTCTGTCGAGTATGGTGTCTTTGCCGGAGAATTTATG
This sequence comes from Deltaproteobacteria bacterium, assembly GCA_019310125.1. Classification (GTDB taxonomy): domain Bacteria; phylum Desulfobacterota; class Desulfobacteria; order Desulfobacterales; family UBA11574; genus S5133MH16. The sequence continues at coordinate 966 of JAFDEW010000220.1, forward strand.
GAAGATATGAATTTTAAGATATTATCGCGGCAATGTTCGGGAAACGAGGTTTGTTCATTTGTGCTGGGAAAATGCTTAACTTAAAAGCAGGTAATTGACTATATTTTTAACCTAAAGTAAGATTTTTAATAAATAGAATGTATTAATTTAGCCTTTTGAAACAAATCGACTTTAAACGAGCTTCAGGTATGATTGAATTTTATACTGCGGGTTCCGATGGTGATATATTGACATTTAATCCTCACTTATACTTATCTCAATAGCATAGAAATTTCCTTTTTGCAGCAGCGAAGCCGTCCGCCTCGCATGCGAGAGCGTTGCGAGCAGGCACTATATAGAATCGCGAAGCGGTTGTATACCTTATAAGACCAACAGCCGTTATCTATTCTTGTATTCTGTAATATGTTTTTCTTGACTTTTTGGAAATACCCCCTTATATATACCATATAAGGTATTTAAATATCATATATGGTATTTCATGTCGATGTCATTGAATTTATGGCAGCCGGTGATAGAGATCTTTCCCTGTCGGATATTTTAGAAGGTGTTAAAATCCCAAGGCAGTCTCTTATTAGGATATTAAACACCTTGTGTGCTCGCAGTATTTTGGAAAAGGCAGATCAAAGGGGCTTTTATCGCTTGGGCATGAAGCTTCTCTATCTGGGAAACCGCCTTCGGGATAAAATCAACCTTCGTTCAACCGCCTGGCCATTTATGCAGGAATTATCGCGAGCAACCCACAAAACCATAGAGCTGGCAACCCTTGATCGTGATCAGCTCATTTTAATCGAGCAGATTAGAGGAAATGAAGCTGTTTCACTTTATTCCAGGGTCGGTAGCGTCTATCCGTATTTACATGCCGTCGGAGTCGGAAAAGTCTATCTGGCCCACATGGAGCCGGAAAAAAGACGTAGAGCATTAGATAAAATAGGACTTCCGTCAGTATCTGAAAAAACCATTACGGAATTAAATAACCTTGAGGCGGAACTGGAAAAAGTTAGAGAAAATGGTTATGCATTCGAAGATCAAGAGTTGAGAAAAGGCGTAAGAAGAGTTGCAGCGCCCATATATAATATTCGTAGTGAGTTGATCGGCTGCATCGGAATTGCAGCCACAATTTTCAGCTTCAGCATAAAAGACAAAAAGAAATTAGGTAATATGGCTGTGGAGACAGCCAAAAAAGTATCATCCAGGTTAGGATATAAAGCATTTAAAGAAACTAATGACCATGCAAAAAATTAATCCCGATCATATTGATTCTATTATCTCTTTGATGAATAAAAGTCCTTATTTCAACCTCCTGTCCATTGTCGTAAAAGACCTGAATATTGGCTATTCTCTGCTGGAAGTAGATATTGAAAACAGGCATCTCAATCCATTTGGAGGTATTCATGGAGGGGTCTATTCCTCGGTAATCGATACAGCCGCTTACTGGGCGGCTTATTGTGAGCTGGATGAAAGTGCCGGATTGATATCGTTGGACCTGAATGTAAATTTTCTGGCCCCTATAAGAAGCGGCAAATTGATCGTCAAAGGGCAACGCATCAAAATAGGTAAAACCCTTTGCATCGCTGAATCTACCGCCTTCGATCAAGAAGATAAAATAGTTGCTCACGGCACATCCAAAATGATGGTGACTCAAAATCTTCAAACAATCACCCAGGCCGTCGACTCATCAAGACTGATATCATTGCCATGTAAATTTATCTAAAAAGAATCAAAATTGACGGTCTCGTAAAAAGTCGTTTTTTTGGTTTTTTACAAATTCTTCATATCAAATATAAGAAAACTTTTATGAAAATTCAAACCTGGTTAATTTTGGTTATAATGGGAAAATCTATGCTGTTGGGCCAAAGGGCGGCCGTGTAATGGGGTATAATATTTATACGTCTGTTCTTGATCTGCCGGTCTCAGCCGATCTTGCTGTTATTTTGACCCCGGCGCGTTTCATCCCTGAAATCATCACACAGTGTGGGAAAAAGGGAATTAAGCATGCAGTGATTGAGTCTGCCGGCTTCAGGGAGATGGGAAAAGAGGGATGCAGAGTTGAAAAAGATTTACTCGCTGCAAGCAAGCGTTTTGGGATCAGATTCATTGGGCCGAATTGTGTGGGATTGATCAATACGTTGAACGGCCTCTATGTTCCTTTTATAGAATTACCTTCTGAATTTAAAAAAGGAAATGTTAGTGTGATGTCTCAAAGCGGAGGGATAGGGCTCTCTCTTGCTGAAAGACTCAACAATCCGGGCTTAGGGCTCAGTAAATTTGTGAGTATGGGAAATAAACTCAACATGGATGAAGCCGACCTTCTTGCCTATTTAATAAAAGATCCGGATACGGCGGTGATTTATTGTTATCTTGAAGATTTTAAGAGAGGAAGAGATTTTGCGGATATAGCACTTCGAAGCAGCAAACCTGTTATTCTTCATAAATCGAATACAAACCCTTTAAGCAATATCATTGCCAATTCTCATACGGCGGCTCTGGCCGTGGATGATAAAATTGTTGATGTGGCGTGCACACATGCTGGTGTTGTGAGGGTCCAGTCTATAGAAGAGGCAATTTTTGCCATTAAAGGGATTTCCATGCCCCTTCTACAGGGAAAAAACCTGGCCATACTTTCCAGATCCGGCGGCCATGCAGTGGTTGCTGCGGATATGTGTGCAACATACGGTTTTAATTTACCGCAATTACATCCAGGTATTTTGGAAGAGGCCAAAAATCATTTTCGGGCCGGAGTCATAAAGATAGGAAACCCCATGGATCTTGGGGATATATTTGATCTTAACATCTATTCCCGAATCGTAGAGAAAATCATACAACAACCGGATATCCATGGGATTGTTTACATCCATGTTTCTCAGATGGTGATAGAAAATGAAGATTCCATACAATTGATAAAAAAGCTTAATGAACTCTCCTTCAAGTACGATAAGCCTGTTGCTATTATTGCAGAGGTTCCACTTTCTTTTCAACGGATGTTAATGGAGAAAATAACCCATCCTTTCTTTATGGATCCCATCGAGGCATTCAGAGCCCTGGCGTTGCAATATCGATATGCATCATTCCGGCAAAAGAAAAGCCATACGGTTAAAGAAGTTGCTTTCCCCTTGCAAGAGAACGCCAAAATATGGGTAGAAGAAATTCAGCAAAAAGGTCGACAGCCTTTGCTTCACGAGGCGTTGAATCTTTTGGACGGGCTGGGAATTCCAACGGCTCCATGGAAAATGGTCACCTTTTTTTCTGAGGCGCGCAAGGCTGCCGATAAAATGGGTTACCCGGTTGTCATTAAGGCGGTAACACCCTCCCTTTTGCACAAAAGTGATCAAGGCGGTGTCACATTAAATATCAGAAATGTTGAAATCCTTGAGAAGCAATGGAAAGAAATCCACGCTCGATTTAAAGACATTGTCGGGATTGTGCTCCAGAAAATGATTTTCGCATCAAGAGAAATGATTGTAGGGGCTAAAAAAGATCCGTCCTTTGGTCCGGTGGTATTGGTAGGTATGGGCGGAATCCTGGTGGAAGCGATGCAGGATGTGAGTATGCGCCTCGCCCCTGTCAATGAAGATGAAGCCAATGAAATGATCGATCAGCTTCGAGGCGTAAAAATTTTAGAGGCTTTCCGTGGCATGAAAGCCGCTGATCGACATACAATTACGCAATGCTTGGGAACCGTGTCACAATTAATGCATCATTTTCCTGAAATTCAGGAGATCGATGTTAACCCATTGATCTTTTCTGATGATGGAAATTATAGCATGGCATTGGACGCGAGAATAATATGTTCAAACGTAACATCTCAATAAATTCTAAGATAAAGGTCCCAGGTTCATCAGTTAATCTTGAACCGTGAACCATGGAACTTTGAACCAGGAAAGTTAGAAAAAAGGAGAACATCCATGGAAGCTGTGAAAAACTTTTTTAAAAATGACAGGTTTGCAGAACATGTAGGGATAGAACTATTAGAAGTTTCTGAAGGACGGGCAAAAGCTAAAATGGAAATAAAAGAACATCATTTAAACGGTATCGATATTGCTCATGGCGGAGCAATATTCTCGCTGGCAGATTTGGCTTTTGCTGTTGCTTCAAATTCTCACAAAACAATAGCCTTGGGCATCAACGCAAGTATCTCTTATTTAAAAGCCGCTGCCAGCGGAACATTGATAGCTGAAGCAAAAGAAGTTTCGCTTAATCCGAAACTTGCCACATATGAAGTCCGTGTGACGGACGAAACAGATGATATCATCGCTATTTTTCTGGGAACCGTCTACAGAAAAAAAGATAAGATATAGGTAACTCGTTTAGTTTTTAATTTCACGACTACAGACATCTTGATGAAATTGGAGACAAAACACCAAACCTTCTTTTTATAAAATACTTGGCCAATATACAGTTGACATTGCTTTAGCTGGGGGCACGATTTCCGATTCAAAGGCAAATGAATTGAAAAAAGTGATTTCGGCCTGATAATTGATTATTAGCAACTTATTTTTGTCGACTTGTGTTCTCGTTAGAATGTTTTGTTTCTAAAAAGGAGACTTAAATGCCTTTCATGGATATAACTACCTCAAAGATTTACTACGAAGTTCACGGAGACGGTGATCCGGTTGTCCTACTCCACCATGGCCTGGGTTGCACAAAGATGTGGGAAAAAATCTGCCCGGCTCTGGTGGAAAACGGCTATCGGGTTATCATGTACGACAGGCGGGGGTATGGGAGATCGGAAAGAGGGAAAGATTTTAAAGAATTTTATGTGAGTGACAGATTTCGTTCCGAGAGCGTAAATGACTTGAACCAATTGATGGATTTCCTCCAGGTCAGTTTTTTTCACCTTATCGGTCAGTGTGAAGGGGGAGTCATTGCAATAGACTATGCTGTCAAATTTTCGGATCGGGTGCGAACTATCGTTACCTCAAGTACGCAATGCTACAGCAAAGTTCTCATGACTGAATTTAATAGAATTAAAAATATAAAGTATTTTCATGAATTGGAATCCGGCCTGAAACAAAAATTATTTGACTGGCATGGAAAAGATCGTGCCGAGACATTCTACAATAATCAGTTTAGAAAGAACGGCGGTGCCTATGGTAAGGATATTTTTGACCTGCGTGGGTTATTGCCACAGGTTATCTGCCCTGTGTTGGTGCTTTATCCAGACAGGGGTTTTTTCTTTGACGTGGATCAGGGTGTGGCTTTCTATCAACATCTTTCCTGTGGGGAACTGGCCGTACTCCCAAAATGCGGACACAGTACTTATGAACACCAACCAGAGGAATATATCCGTCATGTGGTCAATTTCTTTAAAAGGCATCAAAATTAGTTATGGTAAATGAGTTTTCAGGTTTTATTTCCATGTTCTGGGTGATATTTTCTTTTTCTTTTCTTGTTGCCTTAACCGGCGCCATGGCACCCGGTCCATTGCTTACCTATACAATTATTAAATCCGCTAAAACAAACAAGCGTGGCTATTTGATTGGTCTCTGGGTTATCATCGGTCATTCCATGCTTGAAATGGGGATAATCATATTTTTACTTTTAGGTTTTTCCTTTGTTTTAAAAAACATCATTGTGGTGCGTGTGATCGGAGTCGTTGGAGGCATAATACTGACCTATTTTGGAGGAAGCATTATAAGGGATGTATATGTCGGAAAAATCTCCACTACTTTTCTAAATTCATCCGGCGAGCAATCTCAGGATGCTTCTCCAGCGAAAAACAAGGGGATGGAAAATCCTGTCATCGGCGGAATTATGGTGTCAATGTCCAATCCCTACTGGTGGATTTGGTGGGCCACCATCGGCCTGGCTTTTATAGTTCAATTTGATATATCGTTCACCCGGTGGCCCAGACTTATTGCTTTTTTCCTGGGGCATGAAGCCGGAGATCTTTCTTGGTACCTTATCGTTTCAATATTTGCTTTTTTTGGGCTTCGGCATTTGAACAGGAAGGTTTATTATGGGATACTATTACTTTGCGGGATTTTCATGATTCTGTTCGGCATATACATGGGTATTTCTCCTTTTTTTCAGAAGACTCTGTAAAGGTAGAATTGCCGGGCGTGGTTCTATCTCCAGTTTGAAAAAATGCTGCTTGTGAACTCATACCCGGCATAGCAAAACTGAAGATTTGTGGAACTGCTTTACTCCGGCTTTTTTTATAACATTAACAAATCGGTATGCTTTATTTCAATTTTTCCGAGCTAAAATGGGCAAAAAATCTGGGTCAGGAATGCTGGTATTTTTACTTGCTTATTGTTTTCTGAAAACGACGATCAATTTCTCGGTTTACCCTTTCCAGGACTTCCCAAACTTCTTTAGCCTCCGGTGCAAGATGCCATTCTTCTGATTTTGTCGCATAATTTTCGCCCTCACCCACAAATTGATAGAAATGCACTTCGCAACCGCGATACTCCTGGTTGTCAGCGTTCCACCGGGTGAAATTTCCGGGGAATATACCGGCGATTTTCCATCCGTCGTTAATGCACCAGTTCTGGGTAATGTCATGCCAGGTTTCACAAAAGGTGGTAAAGTATTCTGCCCCGGAATTTAGCGCGATTTTCCTCGTCACCCGGCGCAATTCATCGGTAATCCCTCGTATCCGGAAATCCGGATGGGTACTAGCAAAGGAAAACTCCACCTGAAGGTTTTTTTCAAATTTGGTAAGCACCGTTGCTTGCAGAGACCACCCTTTTGGATTTCAGTTCTACGACCACCGGCATACAATAGACCTTGGTCTTTGAATCTTCTTCCCAGGTTTCCTCTAACGTTATCAATCCTTCATACTGATCCGGGTCGAGCATGAACTGGTGCGGAGAACCATAGATTTCCGGGTAAGCGGAACGCCACAATTCTGTTGCAGATGTTATGAGTTCTCGCCGCAAAGTTTTCACTTGAAACCTGCCGTCCAGGAAAGGCTCGGATTCGATCTTTGTCCAGGTAATATGTTTTTCTCGAATCGGCCTCGTTTC
>JAFDEW010000221.1 GCA_019310125.1 Deltaproteobacteria bacterium
AAACCTTCGTGTGTTTGTGCCTTGGTGGCGAATATTTCTTTGTTACGAGCCGGGGGCCGGCTTGTCCGGATTCGATTGGTTGAAACGGTTTTTTGAAAACCGTTTGAGTGAACAAAAATCACCGGCGTTTTTTGGATTATTACTGTTATGATGAAAATGGATATTTGTCAAGAAAGCTTGTAATTTACGTCAGTTTTATATACTCAAATTGACTATGGCGGCAAATAACGGTTGGATTTTCGTAAAGGCTTGCCGTTAATGCCTATGCCTTGGTTACGATTTTTTGATAAAGTATGCGTTTTCTCAAAATCAAGAACAATTTAGCCAATATTGGCGCATATTACCGGAAAATACAACAAAAAGTGGTTTATTTATGGGCGACCATGTGATAACGTGTGTGCAATATAAACAGAAAGCGCATACTCTATCAGGTGGGCCATGGATGAAAAACACGTTCTCCAAAGATTTCGACGGCAAAAGATCATCACCATCAATCAACTCGTAAAACTACTTACATGTTCGGTGATTACAGCAAGAAGGCGGCTTAAAAAATGGCAGACATTCACCAGCATCAACAAAAACGGCCGGTACTATACGCTGCCGCAGATTCCCGGTTTTGATGAAAACGGTTTATGGTGGTATCAAACGGTTCTTTTTTCAAAGCATGGGAATCTTACCAAAACCATAGTTGAGCTGATCAGTAAGTCGCAAAAAGGCCTCAGCGCAGTAGAGATTGCCGGCATCGTAGATCTTACGCCAAACAGTTCTTTTTTATCACGAATCAAAAATGTACCCGGTGTAAGGCGAGAAAAACATCAGGGACGGTTTGTTTACCTCTCAGAGCGTTCCGATATTTACAGTAGACAAAAGCACTGGTGGAGTTTAAGCCAGGGTGTCGCTGATTTTCCAACCGATGCGCAAGCCATAATCATTCTGGTCCAGTTGATAAAATATCCTGGCATTGGTATTGAACAGCTTGCCGGTAAAGTGTCAAAACAGGGCAAACGGATCGACCCTGGTGCAGTTAGAAAGTTTTTACAGTTTCACGACCTGTTAAAAAAAACTTCGGATACAAAGCGATAAAGTGTCTCAAGGGCTATATTGACAGGTTAACCAGAGATATTTGTCCGGCCAACCTGTTTAAAGACAGGCCGACAATTTGTTTTTATCCCCAGGTCAGCGGTGATCTGAGAGTGCTCAAAACCCGAGAAAAGAGTGTCGTAACCATGGATATCGGGGCATTTCGTGCCAGAGAAACTATTTTGCAAGGCCTTGACGGCACGGTGTATCAAAGCCGGCAGCTGCGTACGCTTACCCCTTACCGTGCCACTTTTGGATACGATGTTCTGGTTCACGTCGGCCGTGCCCTTTTTATGCATTGTCACAATGAACAAGAGATAATAAAAGATCTGGCCAGCAACAATGTTGTGATATCTCAGCGTGAAATCGGCTTTCTGGGCAAGAAGTTTATCGCCTACCTGGCCATAGCACACCAGCAAAGCCGACATCGATTAAAACAAGTAATGGCTTCACGGGGCGGGTATATTCTGCATCTTGATGGTACTTGCGAAGGAGACAGCCCGCATCTTTTTACCGGCATGGACGGTATTGCCCAGATCGTATTGGACAACATCAAGCTTCCTTCAGAAAAGGCAGAGCTGCTGATACCGTTTTTTCAACGAATAAAACAGCAATACGGTGATCCGGTTGCGCTGGTTCACGACATGGGCCGTGGGATTTTATCTGCTGTCAAAGCGGTGTTCCAAGGCATTCCCGACTTTATCTGTCATTTTCATTTTTTGCGCGACATCGGCAAGGACTTGTTCGACAAAGAATATGCCATAATCAGGAACAGGTTAAAAAAGCACAAAATCCGCTCCCTGCTCCGTCAAAGGGCCAAGGTGTTGGAAAAAGTCATAGGTGATGACTCACAGTCGTTTTACCATCTGGCGGTCAGTATCGATAGCGGTGAACCTCCGGTCATGGAAAAGATGGCCCCCATGGCAGCATATACAATGATTCATTGGGTTTTTGACAGGTCAGAGCTGGAGGGATATGGGTTTCCCTTTGATTGTCCGCATTTGGTGTTTTATCGAAAATTAACGGTTCTACATGATATGGTTAATGCGCAGGTTGGTACAAACAAGGCCTTTTCAGGGCTCTGGAGACCACTTACCAAGGTCGTTGAAGACCAGCAACTAAAAAGGGCCGCTTCGCAGATGGATAAAAAAGTAAAGGTTTTTAACAAGCTGCGCACAGCTCTGTCCATAGCAGTTCCACAAAGCAACAAAGGGCTTAACGATGACGGTCAGCTAAAACCCATAAAGAGCATTGAGAAAGAAGTTAAAAAATTTCGTCAGGAAATTTTGTCGGAAAAAGAGCAGTGTAAAGACGATTACAAGAACATGATCAAACAGATAGACAAATACTGGGATAAGCTGTTTGCTGATCCGATAGTAGTAAATAGTCCCAACGGCCAGCTCACGATCCAGCCCCAGCGCACCAACAATATCCTGGAGCGCTTCTTTCGAGATTTGAAACGCAGCAATCGCAAGAAAAGTGGCACGATATCTTTAAACAGAATGCTCAGATCCATACTTGCTGACACGCCGTTAGTGAAAAATCTGGACAATCCTGATTACCTGGAAATTATTCTTGATGGCTGCAATACTTTAGAAGAGCGGTTTGAGAAAATCGACGGGCGCATGGTGTTGGAAAAATTAGAGGTCGCGAAAAAGAACAATGATAGAATAAGTCCAGAGGTAAAAAAAATCATACGACGCCCAGATTTGCCGGAACGGTTGACCATCTTACTGAACGACAGCAATATTGATACCAACCGTTATTTGCTGTCATAGTTTTTTATGCAACGTTAGGGATTACTTTCCGCCAGCAAGCGTTGTATATTCAATCCGCAAATGATTTCCTTTTGTTCCTGAGAGATCTGAAGATGCATAATTTTTAGCAGCTCTTGCCGGGGATCTCCGAAGGGAAAATCAGACCCAAAAATAATTCTGTCAATACCATATTCATTGATATAATCCGTGATTTCGCTGACGGAGGCCAACGCCGTATCCGCGTATACATTAGGCCGTGCCCATAACCCGTGCCTTTTTATGACTCCGTACCCCCCGTTTAACATGCCCATATGAGGAATGATTACCCTAACGCCGTTGGCGATCTGTTCTATAAACCGAACCGTATTATCAAATTCTTCCTCCAACACCACCGGCATGTTCCTGCTTCTGATCTCATCAACGGCCCGTCGGCATCGCGGACTGTCATAATGATAAACCGGTTCATCTGAATGGCGGTGCCATTTGATCCCTTTGTGTTGAGAGGTGAGCTGGTCAACCGCGAAATCGTTCCAGATAAAAAAATAAGGGATCACCGTTAAATCGGTTGTCCCAATGTCAAGGAGATATTCATTGGCGGATTTGCGCCTGTTTTTCCATTGGGCGGAGTCGGTGAAATTTGGATCATACCGGTCATATATTTCCATAACCGGCGGAAACATCACCGCCTCCCGGATTCCGCTGCCACGGATAAGTGAAAAATAGTCGTCATAGGATTGCGGCGGAAACGTGTCCTGAATTCCACAATGCACATGGGCGTCAATTATCATGGGTGTTCATTCCTTTTTTCCAGTCTATTTATTGTCTGTCAGATATATATTCACCAATTCGTTCCGATTTTGTGTCGTTACTGTTACCAGCAGAACGTCCGAGCGTGCTTTTATTTTTTGTATAAATCGATCCCCTTTCATGGCAATAGATCCGACCACCGGGACTTCCGAATCCAGAACACCTTCAAGGGTTTTCCTGAAACGTTCCGAAAAGCATTCCATCTTACCGATTTCATCAATCACTACCAGTTGGTCTAATGTTGTGGGCATCATGGAAGGAACAGCAATTCTGTCAATATCCGACAGGTTTACACCGTATTTTCCCACCCGCCGGGAGCTCTTAATTCTTTCATGTGCCAGGACACCTTCCTTTTGATCCAATGTGTTGATGGAAAATCCCACCCGCCTACCTTTCTCTCGAATCTCTCGCGTAAAGAACCCTGTTGCGGGTATATTGATTTTTTGAACAATTTTATGGATTAGGGTCGATTTCCCGCATCTCGGAGGGCCTGTGAATAAAATGTTTTTTATTTTCATCTTGAATTTTTAAATCCCTATCGGTTATCTTAAAACCAGGTCCACTAAACGCTTCATGAAGTATCTTTGTCAAAAATAAATGCTTCATTATGGAATATCTTAAATTTTTAATTAGTGTCCATATATAATTGAGGTTGTTTTTCTGATACATAAAACATTTTTCCTGTTTTGTTTATGATAAATTAGGATGTTTTCGTAAAAAGTCCGATTTAGACGGTTTCGTAAAAAGTTCAAATTCAAGGCGTGCAAATTTTGTATTTATGAGGCGTACTTTTCGTACGTTGAATGATTACGAAATGCAGCACAACGCAGAAGTTGGACTTTTTACGAGACCGTCAATTAGGGGGAGATCTTAATGGAACCCATCTATGTTGCGGCCTTACTCAGCTTCATTGCAGGCCTTTTGGGCTATATTATCATTCGTTTTTGGATATTGCCCATCGGCAGATATGTAAAGATTAAGGGCAGGCTTGCATCCGATATCGGGGCGTTGCTGGATATATTGCAAGACGACCAGCCGGAGAATAATCAAGGCGCGCGCATAAAAGATCGAGGGGTGTCCATACGCCGTCACTGTTCAGACCTGGTTTCCATCTACCAAAACGATCTACCCTATTGGTACCGGCTTAACCTTGAAAGTAAAAAAGAAAAGCCTTTAGAGGCGGCCAAGTTTTCGATGCGCCTTGCCAACACACGCCAGCCGGAACATGCATTGCAACAAGTAAATGAAATTAAACGTCTTTTACGCATCAAGCGCTCCGTCTTAATGTAGA
>JAFDEW010000222.1 GCA_019310125.1 Deltaproteobacteria bacterium
CCGATCAAAAAAGATACTTGAAATTTACGACAAATGGATTGGCAAGTTTACCCAACAAAGGCCGCCAATATTCGATGCAATGATCCGACTTAATGCAACACCAGAATGAGAATATAAAAATCGTGGAACATTGGATTGGCATAAATCGTTTGGAGGTAATGCAACAGCTCAGCGTTAACTTGAAAATTTAATAGAGAGAGGAGTTGTCCTTGCTTGATTACTGCCTTTAAGCTTAAAGATTTGAAGCCCAAAATTATTACCATTTCGCTTTGGAATCTATAATCCAAGACCTGTGTTTTCGTATATCTTAAGGGAAAACTTTCCGAGGGGAAATTGCCTTTTTTGCGATTGGGAGGTGCCTTTAGATGATTATCAAGTAATCTATAACGCCAGTAATCCGAATAAATTTCTATCTATTGAAGATCTTTTTTCCACGCAATTCAATTCTTATTGTACTATACTCATTTAGGATTCTATAAAATAAAAGGTGTTGAGATGAGAAGACTAATTACCGTTTTTATTTATTTTTTACCAGCGGCAGCTATTTTATTACACGGCTGCACATTTCAGGGACCCGTAAAAGAAATAATCACAGAGAAAAGCATTGCCCGAGCAAACACCTATATGCAAGAAGGCAATTATGAAGATGCCATCACTTATTATACCAAAGCCTTAAAGGTAAACCCGAAAGACGCTATCGCTTACAATAACCGAGGGCTCGCTTGGGGGGAAAAGGGTGATTATGACAATGCTATCGCTGATTTTACTAAAGCTGTGGAAATAGACCCTCAATTCGCTGATGCATACAAAAATCGAGGAATCGCTTATTATGATAAAAAGGATTATGACCGAACCTGTTCTGACTTTCAAAAGTCTTGTGACCTGGGATATTGCAAAAGACTGGATTGGGCTATAAAAGAAGGTATTTGTAACAAATAGACAACAGAAAACTATTTTATTAAGATAATTGGGCTTTAAGTCTATGTTAGAGAAGGTTCTTACTATTCGTTTACATCCTATATATTTTATATTTTTTGAGTTTAATATATACTGCTAAATGTGATAACACCCGTATCCTTCATCTTGTGTTCCAAAGACATATCTGAAAAAGGAGCAAAGTGCGGATCACTAATGGTGATCACACGGATCTGACCTGCTTCATTTCTTGTGCTTACTCCAACATATCAAAGAACCAAAACTGGGGACTCCGGCTATGAAATTACAGTATTCCTGGCCTTGATATTTTGAACCACATCGGAAATAGTTTCCAATTATTACAGTAGATTGCAATACTGTATTTCCTGGTAAGTTGTCCTCGCTTTTAAATTGCCTTGAATACTGAAGACTATCTCTGGTATGCTTGAAACTGTCAATGTTTCACATTATGTAAGTATCTGTGAACGTTTGGATACCAATCACCTAAATTTTGGGCTGGATGGTTTAACAAGCCCTGCCGATGGCTTTTACGGTTAATGCTGGGGGTTCTTATACGGATCCGTATATTCACTGTTATCGGAGCAAGTTTATGAAACGTTTGGTTAATGGTTTTGGAAAAGCTTTTATTCGATTTTGCCTGCTGGCGATGGCGGGATGGGCTACGGTTGCCATTTTCTATTCAAACCTGCCTGTTCTTATACGGCCATGGGTTGCCGGCTTTTTTGCAATTGGCAGCCTGTTGGTTCTTGTTGGCAATTACAGCGCCAGGCGGACACGACTTGGCTTTTTGGCAGCTTTTGCACTGGTGCTCACCTGGTGACTGCTCATGCCGCCGAGCAATAACCGGGACTGGCAACCCGATCTGGCGACTCTTTCCTGGGCAAATATTGCAGGAGACAAGGTCACGGTCTACAACATCCGCAATTGCGATTACCGGACCGAGAGCGACTTTACCGTCCGTCACTACGACAAAACATTTGATCTGTCTAAATTGAAGGGTGTCGACTTCTTTCTGGTCTATTGGGGATCTCCGAAAATAGTCCATACCATGATGAGCTTTGACTTCGAGGGACAAGGAAACGTCTGTTTCTCCATTGAGACCCGCAAGGAAAAGGGGGAGGATTACTCCACCATCAAAGGGTTCTTTCGCCAGTACGAGATCATCTATGTCGTGGCTGACGAACGTGATCTGGTCCGCCTGCGGACAAACTACCGTGAGAAGGGCAAGGGAGAGGACGTCTATCTCTACCGGCTGAATGCCAGTCCGGAGGTTGCCCGCAAGGTGTTTCTCAGTTACCTGGGGGAGGTCAACCGCCTCAAAGAGCAGCCCCAGTGGTACAACGCCCTGACCGATAACTGCACCACCAGTATCCGTCAGTATACCATGCCCTACAACCCTAATGCCCGGCTTGACTGGCGATTGATCGTCAACGGCTACATCGACGAGATGCTCTATGAGAGAAAGACGATTGATACATACTTGCCGTTCGCAGAACTGAAAAAGCGAAGTTACATCAACCCAAAGGCCCAAGCGGCTGATAAGGATCCTGACTTTTCGCGACAGATCCGTGTTGGACTGCCTGGAAAGGAGATGAAGTAATGATACTACGAATGATCCGTTTTAGCGCTGGTGCCGTGCTGATGGTTTGTCTGGTCTTCCTTTCCAGCTGCGCCACCCCGATCGGGGTCAACAAGGTCTCCCCGCATGAAGCCTATCAGAACGTCTATACCAACCCATTGAATGCGGGAGTGCTCAGTGATCAGTCCAGGTACGTGCTCAACCGCTATGATCTGCTGAAGAAATTCGACAAAGAGCCGGCGGTTCCCATCGCTGCTCTGCATGAAAAGGCGCTTCGTGATGATCGAGGGGATATCCTCTACACCCTTGCCGAGTGCTCCTATCTTTACGGCAGCCAACTGGTTGACAGCCACAATGAGCAAGAACAAAAGCTAGCCCCCGACTATTTTCTACTTTCAGCGCTCTATTCCTTCTATTTTGTCAGTGGGGAGCGTTCCAAACAGCGTTTGAGCATATTTGATCACCGTGTCCGTGCCGCTGTCGATATGTACAATTTCAGCCTGTGGCAAGGTTTCGCAACCGGTGATACCGAGGGGCTGGTCCTGAAAGCTGCTGAGCGCAAACTCCCGTTCGGCAGCATTTCCATCGCTCTTGATACGTCTCAGTTCCCCTGGAAATTGGAGGAGTTCGAGAAATTCCTGCCGGCTGACCAGTACGTGGTTCGCGGCGTATCCGTGCGCAACCGGATGGCGGGTATCGGCCTGCCGCTGATCGCCGTCAGGAAAAATGCCGGCAAGCGGGTATCTGGCGGCCAGGCAGCGGCGGTGACCGCCATTCTAAGAGTCCAGGGTGGTCTGGAAGCCCTGAGCGCCGGTACGGCCCGCGCTGCCTTGGAGTTTTACTCGACGCAGGATACCAGCACCATAAACACGAAGGATGGCACTGCGGTACCGCTTGAAAGCGATCTTACCACTCCAATGGCCTACATGCTTGAAGGCTCTGAATTATTTGATCTCGGCTTGATGTCCTTTCTGGGCAGAGAGCCCAATAAAATCCCCGATGGCCTCTACATGACGGAGCCCTATCGCCCCGGAAAGATTCCGGTCGTCTTCGTCCATGGCACGGCCAGCAATCCGGTCTGGTGGGTGGAGATGTTCAACACCCTCCGTTTTGATCCACTGATCAGGGAGAAATACCAGTTCTGGTACTTCGTCTACACCAGCAACAAGATCGTTGCCCTGTCTGCTGCCGAGCTACGGGACACGCTGAGAGACAAAGTGACTGCCCTCGACCCGCAGGGAATGGATCCTGCCCTGCAGCAGATGGTGGTGGCCGGCCACAGCCAGGGTGGCCTGTTGACCAAGTTTACTGCGGTAGATACCGGTGAAAGCCTGGTTCGTTCGCTAACCGGAAAAGATCTTGATGCGCTGCAGATGCCCGAAGAAAGCAAGGCCAGGTTACGTCATATGCTTATCCTCAAGCCGCTCCCCTTTGTAAAAAAGGTCATCTTTCTCAGCACCCCGCACCGGGGGAGCTTTCAGAGCAAAGAGTGGAGCCGGAACCTGCTCCGGTGGCTGGTCACACTGCCGGTCACTATGGTCCAAAACTCCATGGAGTATTATGACTATGTGACCGATGACGTAAAAAAACTGATGGGAGGGAAAAAGACCTTCTTCACCAGTGCCGACGGCATGTCGCCGGACAATCCGCTGCTCAAGACCCTGGCGGAGATCCCGCTGGCACCCGGGGTGCAGGGGCATTCGATCATCGCGGTCAAGACTGATGGCGACCCGAAGCTCGGCAATGACGGCGTCGTTGAATACAGTAGCGCCCACCTTGACGGCATGGCGTCGGAACTGATTGTCCGCAGCGGCCATTCCAGCCAGTTGAACCCGCTGGCCATTGATGAGGTGCGGCGGATATTGGTGGAAAATCTGGCTGCGGGACTGGGGACTGGGGTCGGACCGCGCTAAGCATATGAAAATTTGATAAAAGAGCTCTAAAAACGACCATTTTTTGGTCTTAAACATACTATTTGGGGTAGAAAATAATAGGTCTAAGGAATTTTTTTGAAATACTATTTAGTTTCCATCCAGAAATTGCCCTTTTCCGCAATTTGTGAGCTTGCCCTGCCTTGTAGGTAGGAAATTATCGTACTGGGGTGAAATGCATAAGGCAATGTCAAGCGTTACAGATATCTCCTACGTCTATGCACTCAATTCTGATTTAATGTAACTGCAATTGATAAAGGCTCGGCATAATTTCAAAAACATTGTGTTTTTGTATATCATAAGGGGTAAATCCATTTTCGGTAGTTTACCTTTATTGCATTTCCGTAGGAAATAAGATATATGTACTTAAAATAGACCCTAACGTTGCAAAAACTCAAGATGCCGTAAGTCCAAGGCGTCCAAGGGTGACGCTGTAGTAAACTACCGCGAACCCTTGGCAACGAAGGAGTTACGATATCATGGGCTTTCTTCCAAAAGCTTCTGTGTGGTATTCGTAACCTATAGAAATAGCTTAATAAAATATATTTTTGGCATATTTTTTATGCAACTATAGGGTAGAGATGCTTGGACCTGTGGTGATGGCAGGAAAGCACACGCTTTTAAATGATCCATTTTCGTGCTATAGTTTCAATATATCGTTAATTTTTGGATTTTTGGCCAAACATAATATGTTGGATTTTCCATAGGTTCTAAAAATCAACACTACCTCTCCTATACTTCGTTGAATAGTTCATAAGAATCATAGAACACTCTGGCAAGTAGTCTGAAGCTGGGCACTTCTTAGGAAGCGCAAGGTCGATAACGGCTCCAAATTTTTACAGAGGCTCACCCATAAATATGCCAATGTCAACAGAGGAATCCTTATGAATGAACCAGACAGAATTACCCGAGAAAAAGCATACACAGGACCAGTAATTGATACAGCAATTCGAATTGGTGTTATAGCCCTTTTGATAGCACTGTGTTTCAATATATTAAGGCCTTTTCTCTCTCCAGTGATATGGGGAATCATTCTTGCTATTGCATTATACCCCGCTTTCAGAAGATTAAGCGGTGTATTGGGCGGTCGCGTCAAGTGGGCGTCCGCCATAATTACTGCAGTTATGCTCCTTGCTATCATCCTCCCCAGCATTAAGATGGTAGGCTCGCTTATCGATGGGACAAAATATATCAGCGAGAGGATACAGCGCAACGAAATTAAAGTGCCGCTCCCGCCAGATAATATCGATACGTGGCCCCTGATCGGCAAGTCATTGAAAAGCGTATGGTATGAGGCTTCGGCAGACCTAACAGCGACGCTGACCCGATTTCAACCTCAGCTCAAAGCAATGATGCTATGGCTGATGAAGTCGGCGATGGGCACCGTTGTGGGATTGGTTCAATTTGCATTTTCAATTATTATTGCTGGAATCTTGTTGGTCAATGTCAGGGAAGGTGGAATCATGGCAAGAGCCTTGTTCGTGCGTCTGGCCGGAGAGCGTGGCGCTGACTTTGCTGATATTTCGACGAAAACCATTCACAATGTGGTCAAGGGGATTCTTGGTGTGGCCATTATTCAGGCACTGTTGGCAGGTAGTGGGTTTTTGGTAGCTGGGGTGCCGGCAGCTGGTCTTTGGACTTTTCTCTGTCTGTTTTTAGCCATTATTCAAATCGGGATTTTTCCGGTTGTCATTCCGGTCATCATCTATATGTTCTCCAGTGCAGACATTTTTACTGCCGGATTTTTGACGGGCTGGCTTATTCTGGTTTCTTTATTGGATAATCTCTTGAAGCCCATAATCCTGGGACGCGGCGCTCCTGTGCCCATGCTCGTCATTTTTCTTGGTGCGATCGGTGGATTTCTATCAATGGGATTTATAGGTCTATTTGTTGGGGCCGTTATCTTATCCATAGGATTCAAGCTGTTCCGGGTTTGGCTCGATGACCTTTCATATCCCAATACAAGCGACGGATCTGATAACTTTTCCAGCGAAAAGTCTAAAGCTGTAAGCTGAAAAATGAATTTTCGTAACGCGCTCTATACTTCAATCCTACTGGTTTTTAGGGATAATAGTCGCCTAAAAATGCCATGGTTTATCGAATCATGGGGATATTAAGATATCACAAACTTGATGTTTTAAGTATTGAGATGCCCTGTCTCATGATACAGAAGTGTTTCATATTGTCTTTAGTGAAACATATTCTTAAGACCGTTTTCTCCAAGATATCCACTACATATTTAATATAATTAATTGGCATGGTTGTTGCTGTAAGATTATGATCAATACAATTCTGGCTATTGGGCCATCTGCTCTCTGTTTCTGCATTATTAGAAAAACCAGGAGGTATCATATGTCATTCAGACATTTGACATTCAGTTATGTGATGACCGTTTTCTTGGTACTGATGACACAGCCATGTGTCGTTAGCCATGCCCAAACACAGGATGAGCTTGTATCTGGGCTTATCAGAACAAAGGTTGAGAAGTTCAGGGCTTCCGGCAATCTGATCATCGGTAACGCTCAAATTTCATCCATCAGGGTCTTGCCCCCGCTTTATGCAAAGCGCGACTTTCGTCCCATCTGGACGGATGGGGAGAGAACTGAACAGCTGATCACTGCTGTGAAAGACACGTACGATGAAGGTCTTGACCCCAGTGATTACCACCTGGAGGAAATAGAACGGCTACAGGCCAGGAGGACCCGCGGCAGCGACTCCGAGGACACCTCCTTGTTGGCTTCCCTGGACATCCTCTTGACTGATAGTCTTGTACGGCTTGCTTATCATTCCATTTTCGGCAAAGAAGACCCCTCAAACCACCATCCTCACTGGAATCTCACTCATCCAATTGATGATAGGGATCCGGTGGCTTTTATGGAAAAGGCCATCACCTCTGAATCCTTTGGCAAGGTCATTGACAGCTGGAAGCCGCAACATCCCGTATACGGGCGTCTTAAATCGGCCCTCGCGACGTATCGTGCAATCCAGGCAGAAGGCGGTTGGAGTCCTGTGCCCGCGGGTCTTCCCCTCAAGGCAGGACCAAGTGACGAGCGGGTGATTCCATTGCGAAGACGCCTTTCTGTGACAGGGGACCTTTCTGGCGAATTCGACGATTCTATGTTCTTTGATGAAAATCTGGAACAAGCTGTCATTCACTTCCAATCTCGACATCGCCTTCACACTGACGGGATCATTGGGGAGAAAACCTTTGAGGCCCTCAATGTGCCGATTGAAGAACGAATCGATCAGATTCGCGCCAACCTTGAACGCGCCAGGTGGCTGCTTCACGATATCCGGGGCAGGTTTGTGATTGTAGATATTGCGGGCTTTCACGTGGGCTTGCACGAGGAGGGTAACATCGTATGGACGAGCCGAGCACAGGTGGGAAAGCCATACCGAAATACGCCCGTCTTTAAATCGGCAATCCGTTACCTCGAGTTCAATCCCACTTGGACCATTCCGCCTGGTATTCTTTCTAAGGACATTTTGCCCGCTGTTAAAAGGGATCCGGAGTATTTGAAGAAACGGAACATTAACGTTATAGACCGAGACGGGAACGTGATCGACCAGAGTTCGATTGACTGGTCGCAGTATACAGGGCGCTCTTTACCTTACATTCTCCGACAGGAACCGGGGCCGGATAACGCCTTGGGCCAAGTCAAGTTCATTTTTCCCAATGAGCATTTTGTCTATCTCCACGACACGCCGAGCAAGTCGCTATTCGCCCGGTCGGAACGGATATTTAGTTCAGGATGCATCCGTGTCGAGAAACCTTTGGAGTTGGCAGAATTGCTGCTGAATAATCCAAAAGAGTGGAATGCTGCCAAGATCACGGAAATAATCAACTCGAAACAGACGGCGAAGATTTTCCTACCTGAACCCATGCCGGTACTCCTTTTGTACTGGACCGTTGCAGTAGATGAGGACGGCACCGTCCATTTCAAGCAAGATCCATACGGTCGGGATAAGGCTATTGTCGAAGGACTGAAGGGAAGTTTCAGGATTAGATCCAGTCATGGCCAATAGACGGCCGCTGGGAAAGTAACTGAAAGCGTGAAGCAATGATGAAATTTCACCCTTTTCTTATTTAAACAGCTACACATCAACTCAACAATTGCCAAGTTGGTAGTGATTCTGCTGACTGGATGTACAGGAATTGGTCCGGGGACGGTAACCACTGAGGAAAACAATTGCATATAAAACCGATAAAAATAAGCTTTTTAGTAATTCTCCTGGCTTGTATGATTTTTATACCGGCTGCAAAAACTGCCACATCGGCGGCGCAACCTGAGTTCAACGTTATTATCGGGGAATGGGTTCGATATGACGGTGATTACACCATTCGTGTCCGGGACGTTAAATCTGATGGATCGGCAGATGTGGGGTATTTTAACCCCGGTGAGATTCATGTCGCAGAAAGTAGCGTTTCCTTACAAAAGGGCCTGGTGAAACTGTTTGTCAAATTACAGGACAGGGGATACCCGGGATCGACATATGAACTTTACTATTACGCTGAGAAAGATGCACTGGCCGGCTTTTACTACCAGGCCGCATCGAAACGGTAAACCGTTATCAGGAAGGAATAGAAAATGATTTTACAATCCCGGCTATTCGGCCAATTGCTCTGTGTTTCGGCAGTATCAGGAAAGCAATGACGGTGAGAGCATTACCGGTTTGTTAAAATGGTTTTCAGCCATTAAAATATTTATTTTTGCCCTTAAAAACCTGGTCCTTCCCCGCAATGCGGGATCTTCGATGGGCCAAGCCTGTCCCGCATTGCGGGAGTCAGAGATAGATGGCTCTGCCTTGGGGTTTTGTGTCTAAAATCACAAATTCCAAGCACCAAATTACAAATAAATCTCAAATTGCAAATCACAAATTCAAAACCGGTTCAACGCGCAACGCAGATGCTTGCGCCGCGTGAGCGATTGTTTTTTTGTTTGGGATTTTGAATTTCGGTCACGCGCAGCGCAGGCGCTTGCGCCGCGTGTTGTTATTTGTTTGTTTTTTGGGATTTGTTATTTGGAATTTCAATAAGTCAATGAACTTTTAATAAAGCAAATCCCCTCTGGGGATAACCAAAGCCTGGTCCTCTGGGCCAGGAACTGTCTCAAGATACAGAAGTGTTTCACATATCAGCCACCGAGACATATTTGTTTCGTTGGATTGGAAATATTTATTCTAACATAACAAATAGTTAAACAATAATAATATGTTGGCATATTTTTTGCTAATCTTTGGAGGTATATGGTTGATGGTAGATTTAGTTTTAAAAGTTGACGGTCTCGTTAAAAGTCCAACTTCTGCGTTGTGCTGCATTTCGCAATCATTCAACGTACGAAAAGTACGCCTCATAATTACAAAATCTACGACGCCTTTTTATCCCGAAAGATTTATTCGGGGGAATTTGATCTTTTTTCAAAACCGTTTCCATCGGATCTTTTACGAGTTCAACAAAGTAAGTTATTGTAAAAACTGTGATCAGTAACAAACTTCTAAAACAAGGAAAGGAGGATGAAAATGAAATATATTGGCAAAAGCATGTTTATGATGGCTGCGATTCTGGCAGTTCTGGCATTTATTGTCGGGCCGGTTAGTGCCGCAAAGGCAAAGAAACCCAATATCCTGGTGATTTGGGGGGATGATATCGGGCAATCCAACATCAGTTATTATACCCACGGCGTGATGGGATACCAGACTCCCAATATCGACCGTGTCGCAAAGGAGGGCATGACCTTTACCGACTATTACGGTGAGCAAAGCTGCACTGCCGGCCGCTCGTCCTTTATCATGGGGCAAAGTGTTTTCCGCACGGGTCTTTCCAAGGTGGGGCTGCCCGGCGCCAAAGAGGGCATGAAGGAAGAAGATCCCACCATTGCCGGTCTGCTCAAGGCTCAGGGCTATGCCACCGGGCAGTTTGGCAAGAATCACCTGGGCGACCGGGATGAGATGCTCCCCACCAATCACGGCTTTGATGAATTTTTCGGCAACCTCTATCACCTGAACGCCGAGGAAGAGCCTGAAAACGAGGACTATCCGAAGAATCCCGAGTTCCGTAAAAAGTTTGGACCCCGTGGCGTGATCAAGTCCTTTGCTGGCGGCAAGATCGAGGACACGGGTCCCCTGACCAAAAAACGCATGGAGACCGTGGATGATGAAACCGTAGATGCAGCCGTTGACTTCATCGAACGTCAGGCCAAGGCGGAAAAGCCCTTCTTCTGCTGGTGGAACGGCACCCGTATGCACTTTCGTACCCACGTGAAGAAGGAACTGATCGGCATCTCCGGTCAGGATGAATATTCCGACGGCATGGTGGAACATGACATGCACGTTGGAAAACTCCTGAAGGTGCTGGATAAGCTCGGTATTGCCGATAACACCATCGTCTTCTACTCCACCGATAACGGACCCCATATGAACACCTGGCCCGATGCGGCCATGACTCCGTTCCGTGGTGAAAAAAACAGCAACTGGGAAGGCGGCTGGCGCGTACCCGCTATGGTACGCTGGCCCGGCAAAATCAAGGCCGGTACATGGTCCAACGAGATCATGCACCACATGGACTGGCTGCCCACATTCCTGGCCGCTGCCGGCGAACCCGACATCAAGGCCAAACTCAAAAAAGGTGGTGTCTCTGCCATCAACCGTACCTACAAAGTCCATCTGGACGGCTATAACTTCCTGCCCTATCTCACTGGTAAGGAGGAAAATGGCCCCCGCAAGGAGGTCTTTTACTTTTCCGACGACGGTGATTTGACCGCCCTGCGCTATGCTGACTGGAAGCTGATTTTTATGGAGCAGCGCGTCGAGAAAACTCTCAAGATCTGGGCCAATCCATTTACCCCGCTGCGGATACCGCTGATGTTTAACCTGCGCCGTGATCCTTACGAGCGTTCCCAGCTCACCTCCAACACCTACTATGACTGGTTGCTAGATCGTGCTTATCTTCTGGTTCCGGCCCAGGCCTATGTCGGAGAGTTCCTGTCGACCTTCAAGGAATTCCCGCCACGCCAGAAGCCCGCCAGCTTCAGCCTGGACAAAGTGCTGGAGGAACTGGCTAAACCAACCTCGAATTAAGTGACTTTCATCTTAGGGAACAAAGCCGGTGGCAAGGAAAATTTGTTGCCGGTTTTGTATTTCATAACCATTGTCCATACGGAAGCGATTTATTTTAGCCAGGAAAAGCAGAGACTACGAAAAAACAGTTTCCGGCCGGAAACCTTAAATATCTTCTACGAATTAAATAGGAGGACTTATGAAGGCAAGATTATTTTCCGTTGTGATGATTCCGCTCCTGGCGTTTGTTTTTTCAGCTTGGGCAGTTGCGGGAACAGTTAACGAAAAACCAAAACTGATAGTTCAGATCACGATTGACCAGATGCGTGGCGATTTTCCCATGCGTTATAAAGATCGGTTGGGAGAAGGCGGGTTCCGATATCTTATGGGGAAGGGAACCCATTACATAAACGCCCACTTTCAACATGCCGATACAGAGACACCCATCGGCCATGCAGCGCTGTTCACAGGCACGTACCCTGCGTACAACGGCATTGTCGCCGGCAACTGGTTTGACATGGATAAGGGAAAAGTCATTTACAATTGTGAGGATGACCGTTATCCTATGAT
>JAFDEW010000024.1 GCA_019310125.1 Deltaproteobacteria bacterium
TTCAAAAGTCATGACGATTGATGTGCCGTCAATGGCGTCGGCTTTTTCTATCACCTCATGAAAAAGAGCTTGATGTCCGATGTGAACACCATCGAAATTGCCAATGGTAATCACAGCATTATTATACGGTTTTTCAATCTTATCGATATGTTCAACGAGATCCATTCTAACCTTTCCCAGTCAATTATGATAGCCGAATTCAAGTTTTTACAAATTCAACCCATTAATGATCTTGACACAATTAAAAAAAAATTAATATAAAACAACTTGCTTTTTAAATCAATCTTTTTTATATTGCAGGTTTCAAATGCCGAAGTGGCGGAATTGGTAGACGCGCTAGGTTCAGGGTCTAGTGGGGGTTTCTCCGTGGGAGTTCGAGTTCGAGTCTCCCCTTCGGCACCATAAATAATTGAATGCCTCTGATATTTTTCAACTTATCGAAATCACAAGTCATTTAACGGCTATCAGTTTATGCCGTCAGAATGGAATCCTGTAATATTGGAAATAAACCGTTTAAATTGTAACAAACCTCTTCAAACCCATCATAATTACCCAGTCTGCCGGTTAAACCGGAAATTTGTTTATCCGGGGTGATTTTTTTATTTGCCCGGGGCCATAACTTAACATCTTGTAAATTCTGTCAAAAACCATCTCGCCCAAGGAGCCGGACAATATGAACAAACAACGCAAAGACTTAGAAACCATACGTTCTGATGCCAAAGAGATATTTGCGGGCTGCCTTTCGGCTGTAGACCCGTTTAAGGCGGTAAAACGTTTTGTACACCTTGACGGGAACAGACTGCTGGTGGGAATGCAAGGAGGACCTGAAACCGAACTTAACCCAAGTAAATTCGATCGCATCTCCCTGGTTGGTGCGGGCAAGGCCACCGCCCCCATGGCCAAGGCCATTGAAGATATGTTCAAAGAGAGAATCCGGAAAGGATTGATCAACGTCAAATACGGTTTTACAAAAGAGCTTGCGGTGACTCAAATCACCGAGGCCGGCCATCCCGTACCGGATGAAAACGGGATAAAGGGAACCGGAAAAATCCTTGATTTTTTGCAAAAGGCCGGTGAGAAGGACCTGATCTTTTCTCTCATATCCGGAGGGGGATCCGCCCTTCTTCCCTACCCTGTGGGAAATATCACTCTTTCGGATAAGCAGGAAATTACCCGACAACTGCTCGCGTGTGGCGCAAGTATTACTGAGATAAATGCTGTCAGAAAGCACATGTCTTCCTCTAAAGGAGGGCAGATGGCAAGGGCCGCCTTTCCGGCCACGATTATTAACTTGATGCTCTCGGACGTGGTGGGAGACAAAATAGACGTGATCGCCTCAGGACCTTTTGTGCCTGACACCTCTACATTTAAAGATGTTTGGGGAATCTTCAAAAAATATGATTTGAAGAATATCCCCGCTGTCATCCATAAACATATGAAGGCGGGCCTGGACGGACAAATTCCTGAAACACCCAAAGAAAATGACAGGATATTCGACCGCGTCTTCAATTTTATCGTTGGGAGCAATATTTTAGCCTTGGAAGCGGCAAGTAAAAAGGCCAAAACGCTTGGATATGAAACACTTATTTTATCCTCCATGGTGGAAGGAGAAACAAAAGAAGTCGCGCGGGTTCACACCGCCGTGGCCAAGGAGATTGTTAAAACCGGCCGGCCCATACCTGCGCCGGCATGTATTATTTCAGGAGGCGAAACCACTGTGACGATCCGAGGGGATGGTCTTGGAGGAAGAAATCAGGAGTTCTGTCTGGCTGCATGCCTGGACCTTGTGGAACTTCCGCCTCGAGTTGTCATACTGAGCGCCGGCACGGACGGAAATGACGGCCCCACAGACGCAGCAGGCGCTCTGGTAGATCCGTTCACGGTAACACGAGGAAAAGATGCCGGGATGGAGGCGGACGAGTTTCTGAACAGAAACGATGCGTATCACTTTTTTGAAAAAACAAAAGATCTTCTCATGACCGGTCCAACCCATACAAATGTAATGGATGTCAGGATAGTGTTGGTGGGCTGAGTTAGTGTCCATCCATAAATGGCAGAATACATTATTCGATGTTCATCTTTTATATGCCTTCAAGGTGTTGATTTTTCATTAAAATATGTTGAATCTGAATTTACACTAGGTTAGTAGCCCTGAAATTGGAACAATAGGTTACCATGCAGGGTAAACGTATTTGATTTCGGCGCAGCGTAGCGTTCTGTATTGGGATTCAAATGGCTTTGCCCCGGGTTACCGTAAAATTCCTCTTGACAGGAATTAACCGGATGAATTACATGCTTCTAATCTCGCTCAAAGCGGGATAATTTTTCTATAACTGATTGAATTTCTTTAAGGTTGATTATTGGAGGTGTAAGATGCATCGGATAAGGTGTTCTGCCAGGTATGTAAGTTTTTTTATGACATTGACTATGGTATTTATGACCATCCCTCTTCAAACGGTTTGTGCAGCAATGGTCGGTACCGAAACGGTGCTTACGACGACACAGACACAAACTGCGCGTGAAAATCTTATCGGGTTTCTTGAACGTGAGGATATAGAAGCCGTAATGACAGCCCAGGGCATTAATTCCCTCGAAGCCAAAGCCCGTGTTAGCAGTCTTTCTGATGCCGAGGTCATGCGAATTGCAAAAAAGATGGATCAGCTTCCTGCCGGAGGCGATGGGCTCGGCTTCGTGATAGGCGCTGCCTTGATCGTATTTCTGGTACTGCTTTTTACAGATATTGCGGGTTATACCGACGTCTTCCCATTTGTTAAACACCAAAAATAATATGGCAATCCGCCGTATCTTTCTGCTATTGTGTGGCGGGGTGTTGCTGATATGCCTGACCGGCTGTGCCGGTCTTAAAAAATGGGAAATGCTGCAAAAAGCGGGGAAGTTGCCACCCCGCTTTGAGCTTAAAACCGTACCGTTTTTTCCTCAAAAGGCCTACCAATGCGGGCCTGCGTCCCTTGCAACAGCACTTAACTGGAGTGGATTACCTGTTTCTCCTGAAGAACTGACAGATGAGGTGTTCACCCCCCTACGAAAAGGAAGCCTGCAGACAGCACTCATAAGCGCCGCCCGCCGTCACGGTAGAATCGCTTATGTATCCACCGGAATGGACGTGATCTTCTCGGAAGTGGCTGCCGGTCATCCGGTAATCATTTTACAAAACCTCGGGCTTTCCTGGTATCCTGTCTGGCACTATTCGGTTGTTGTTGGGTATAATATACCGAAAAAATTTGTTATTCTTCGCTCCGGCACCACCGCCCGAAAGATTATGGCTTCCCGGGTTTTTGAAAACACCTGGGCTCGCAGCCATTACTGGGGGCTTTTAATTCTACGACCGGATCAACTTCCTGCCATGGCCAAAAAGGACCTTTTTCTGGAAGGGGTGCTGGGGCTTGAAAAGGCCAGCCGGTTCCGCGCCGCGATCCATGGATATAAAACAGCGCTGACACGCTGGCCACAAAATCTGACCGCCCTTATGGGTATTGGCAACTGCAATTATGCACTCGGAGAATTAAAAGATGCCGAATCGGCCTTCAGAGAAACTGTGCGGTTACATCCCAAGGAAGGTTCCGCTTTAAACAACCTGGCACAAATTCTTTTTGAGCAGGGGCGAAATCAGGAAGCGCTGGAAGCTGCCAAAAAGGCGGTTTCTCTTGGTGGTCCGTTAACCGCTGTTTATCAAAAGACCCTTGAAAAAATTCAAGCCGGAACACAGTAAAAAATCCGATTTAGACGGTTTCGTAAAAAGTTCAAATTCCCCCAAATAAATCTCTCGGGATAAAAAGGCGTGCAAATTTTGTAATCATGAGGCGTTCTTTTCGTACGTTGAATGATTGCGAAATGCAGCACAACGCAGAAGTTGGACTTTTTACGAGACCGTCAACTATAAACGATAACCTTTCTCGTTAAACAATCTCAGGCAAGCATCGACCACTTTGGAATCATAAGAGGAACCGCGGTTCTTTGAAATTTCATTTAACGCAAGATTGATTCCAAGGGCTGCCCGGTAAGGCCGGTGAGAGGCCATTGCCTCAACAACATCTGCCACTGCCAGTATTCTTGCTTCGAGCAAAATATTTTCACCTGAGATACCATTCGGATATCCGGAGCCATCCATTCTCTCGTGATGCTGTAGTACAATCTGGGCAATGGGCCATGGGAAATCCACGGTCTTCAATATATTATACCCCACCTGGGGATGTTCTTTAATTATCCCTAATTCATTTTGACTGATATTACCCGGTTTGCTGAGAATCTCTCCGGGCACCGATATTTTACCGATGTCGTGGATTACTCCCGCCATGCGGACCCCTTGAATCTGTGCTTTCGAAACGCCCATTTCTGAGGCTATGCTTCGGGCAAGATTGGCGACACGACGCTGGTGGCCGGCGGTATAAGGATCTCTGGTCTCGACCGTCAATGCCATGGCTTCAATAGTTCCCCCTAATGCTTTTCTCAAGTCATTCAGGGTCTTTTCAATTTGTTTACGGCTTGACACCAGCTCACTGATATCTCGAATCATGCCCTGGTATCCTAATTTACTTTTATCTCTTGTCTGTCGAACCGTGGAGGTAATTAAACAGTCCATTTCAATGCCGTCTTTTTTACGAAGCTTTGCCTTAAACTCCCTGACAGATCCTTTTTGTGCTATTTCATCCTGCAGCCTTTCATATTCATCAGGGTTTACAAAAACGGCCTTTGTATTAACTCTTAACATCTCTTCTCTGGAATACCCGAAGAGCTCAAGCGTCGACAGGTTGAAATCAATTAACTCACCTTCTTGATTGTTAAGATAGATCGCATCGCTGGAGTCTTCAAAGAGGGCGCGATATTTCTCTTCACTCTTTCTTAATTGGATTTCGGTGATTCTGCGTTCCTGCCGATTTTTGGCCTCGCGTAATTCACGATCAATAGCGGAACTCAGTCGCGCAAGATTGCCTTTCATGATGTAATCATGTGCACCGGACTTCATGGCCGCAACAGCGGTTTCATCTGCGATAGTGCCGGATACAATGATAAAGGGCAGATCGAGTCCTTTATCTTTATAAAGCTCCAGGGCGGAAGCCGCATCAAAAGTCGGCATGGAATTATCACACAAGATGACATCCCACGTCTGGTTATCTAAAGCCTTGCTCATAGCTTCAGCCGTATCTACCTGCTCGTAACTGGGGCTAAAACCTCCATTCTTCAAATTCCTCACAAGCAGCAAGCCGTCGTCCTCAGAGTCATCAACAATCAATACACAGATGGGTTTATCCATAATATACTCCTTATACGGGCGGGGACTCGTTTAAAACCAGCCAGTACAAACCGAGCTGACGGATAGCTTCGGTAAATTGGGCAAAGTTAACCGGTTTACGAATATAGCTGTTAGCCCCCAAACTGTAGCACTCAGTTAAATCCCGATCCTCCTTGGATGAAGTGAGAACAACCACAGGAAGCAGTTTGGTCCGTTCATTATTACGAAGACGCCTCAACACTTCCAAACCGTCTATTTTAGGAAGTTTCAGATCAAGCAATATGATCTGGGGCATCACGCTCATGTCACGGCCGGTGTAAGCCCCGGCGCCAAACAGATAGTCGAGGGCTTCGGCGCCGTCCCTTGCAACTACCACCTCGTTCATAATATTATTTTTTTCAAGAGCGCGAATGGCCAATAGTTCATCATCGGGGTTGTCTTCAACCAACAGGATTATTTTTTTTCTCATGTCATCCTTTCAAAATATTAAAGTGCAAAATAAAAAGTTGCACCGCGATTTACATAACCTTCCGCCCAGATACGGCCTTCGTGACGGTTAATAATGCGCATAACCGTAGCAAGGCCAATGCCGAACCCTTCAAAATCGCTGTCTTTATGCAAGCGCTGGAAAGCTCCGAACAATTTGCCGGCATAAGCCATGTCAAATCCCACGCCATTGTCTCGAACGCAATAGGCAAGCTCATCATCTTGCAAAACGGTATCAAACACAATCCACGCTTTTTCCTGCTTTGACGTGAACTTCCATGCATTGCTCAACAGGTTCTCAAGCACAACTTCGATCAAGTTGGGATCGCAAACCGCGGTCACCTTATGGCCAATAACAATATCTACCTTGCGATCCGGATCCCCTTCTTCAAGCTTGCTCACTATGCTTTCCGCCATTTCACTTAAATTGACTTTTTCTTTCTTCAGTTCGCGACGCGATATCCTTGAGAGAGAAAGCAGATCATCGATAATTTGCCCCATTCGTTGGCTCGAAGAACGCACCCTGTTCAGATAATCTTTTCCTTCTGCATCCAGCTGATTATTATACTCTTCCAGCAGGGCCAAACTAAACCCGTCTATACTTCGAAGCGGCGCCCTTAGATCGTGCGAAACCGAATAAGAGAATGCTTCCAGCTCTCTATTCGTAGCTTCAAGTTGTGCGGTCCGCTTCTTAACTCGCTGTTCGAGTTCTTCATTAAGTTTGCGGAATTTTTCCTCTGCGCGTGTGCGTTCACTGACATTTTCACAAATGATATATTCCTTGTCTTCATCAAGAATAACCTGCCTGAAGATGATATTCTCTATATTTCCGTCCTTGTTTGTTACATTGAACATACGAGGTTCCGTGTTTAACTTTTTTGCCTTCTGCATATCGTCTTTCCAGTGGGCAATAAAATCTCGCCGGTCAAAAATATTGGGGAAAATTTTATTATACCAATCGGTAACCGTGGGAATATCTTCAAGCCTGTAGCCAAAACTTTCAACAAATTCGGGATTTATAGACTCAACACGCCCGCCGGAATCCACTACGGTTATGGGGTAAGGCGAAAGCTTCACCATCTTTTGAAGAAGTTTTTCAGATGATGTATATCTGCTTATATATCTTGTCGATAATATCACTCCCGTTAACAGGGCAATGAAAAAAGAAAGTCGCTCAAACAGGGCATATGGCGGAACTTTAAAAACGATTGAATCAAGAAGAGTTTCGGTCCCCCGGGGAGGTATGGAATGAGAAAAATCCCGGAACATTAAACTAAAAGCACCATCAATCACCCAAAAAACACAACCGATTAAAACAGCAGCACCAAGAAGATAATTGGATCTCTTTTGTTCTTTAATGTCTTTTAGCCCAAATATTTTTCGAATAGGTCCGAAAATTATCAAAACATCCGAAAGCAGTAGGATGAGATAACCATTAACCACTGCTTGTATGGCGGTAACATTTACAAAGCTCAAAGAAATTGATGTTACGGTCATGTTAGACGCCCACACAGGCGAATTAAATTGAAATGCCCATTTAAATATTGTATATAATATTACAGTATTGAACAATCTAAACGGAATCTCAAATAAATAGGGATTCCATTTTTTATTTCCGGTGTTGCCGAATTTTTTTGCACACCATCCGTGCCATACAATCCACAATATAAACATAAAAACGGTAACAACAGATATCCACCCACCTTTAATCCACATTGTATTAAAGGCCAAACAGAATATGGCGGAAAGTAACCCATATCTCCATCCCCACCTAAGAGATACGATCATTGGGCATACCAGACCCGCCATGAACTTAATCTCGTGAGGTGGAAGTAAAAAAACAAATGGGCGTATGTTCAGACAAAATCCAATTAACCCTAAAACAATGGAGATAAAAATTTTATATAGATTCTCTTTGGTTATCATAGGGATTTGATACATAATCGAACGTTTCGCAATTTCCATAGCTTTTTAAAAAATAGTAATTTAATGACAAGTTACCGTTGATTTATACATCATATAGTCGGATCGAGCCGTAAATATTGCCTGCCATCCTTCTTTGTATGCAAAATTTAGGCCGAATCGGTTAATTAGAAAATAATATAATTATCTTAATGGAATGCATCAGTTAAAAAACATTTAATCCCGATATTTTATGACAAAATGAACAAACCACGTGACAAAAATTGTCATTTTTAGCGGAGGGTGTTGCGGTTATTGCCAAGTTCGTTCGCGGAGGCTTTAACTACATTAAGCCACGGTAAACGCATTTGATTTCGGTGCAGCGTAGCGTCGGCGTGTTTCTCTTGGAAGCCGACTGACTGTTTGAAGGGCTTTAGCACGCGTTAGCCTGAGACGAATGAAATTATGACTAAAAAAATCAATGGGATAATTTAGCGACGAATTGTTCTTAATAACTCTGGCGCGGCTCGGGCTTACGGGTGCTTAAGCACAAGTTTCAGTCGGTTGGAAAGAGATACACGCCGTCGTGGAGCGTTCTCCCTGTGCTGAGATTCAAATGCGTTCGCCCTGTAGCTTAAACCTTTAATCCCTGAACCCGTGAAGAGTTAGAATAAACTGTTGATTTTAAGGTGCTGATTAGATATAAAAAAGCCTCCACTGAAATGGAAGAAGCCTGTTTAATGGGATTCAGTGGAGGCTCTGAGTAAGGAAAACTGGTGTCAGCACTCCTTGGACTCAATACATACATATCAATAAAGCCTGTGACGGTCAATCTAAAACCATTGGGCAATTTTAATCTTAGATGGTTCTTTTAATTACTGTGCATTATATGGATTCCAAATTGCAAAAGCGACGCTGTATCGGGCGAAGGGTCAGGGAGTTGTTGAATGATTGACGATCAGAACAAAAGCTCAATAATTCGGTTGTTCCATGTTCACAAGAATTACGGCGCCAAGAAAGCTCTCGCCAACATCACCCTTGATATTTCAAAAAACGAACTCCTTTTTATCAGCGGTCCGAGTGGAGCAGGCAAAACCACCCTGCTTAAACTTCTATACCTTGGAGAAAAGGTATCAGAAGGTCAGGTATTGATTGAGGGAATAAATCTGTCTCGAATCTCTCACAATCGAATACCGTTTCTAAGACGAAAGTTCGGGATAATATTCCAGGATTACAAGCTGATACCCACAAAAACCGTTTTTGATAACGTTGCCATTGTCCTTGAAGCAACCGGCAAAAAACGACGCTTCATCGAAAAAAAGGTAAAAAGCATATTAAGAACCGTGGGGATGGAGGAAGCTCTGCACTCTCTTCCCCCAAGTCTATCCGGCGGCGAACAGCAAAGAATAGCGTTTGCCAGAGCTGTTGTGGGTGACCCGAAAATAATACTCGCAGACGAACCCACCGGCAATCTGGACGAGGTATCCGCCGATACCATCCTTGAGCTTCTTAAAAGGTTCCATACCCGTGGCGCAACGGTTATCATTGCAACCCATGATAAGGAACTCATCCGTAAAACAGGTGGCAGGGTCATCCATCTTAATCAGGGGTATCTGCAAAAAACAATAAATGTTTGAAAGTTGTTCCCATGATTCACAACTATAAAAGAGCCATACAGGATATCCGGGACCACAAATTCTTAAACACAGTCACTATTATTACTATCGCCATTTCCATCCTTATTGTCAGCGCTTTTGCTCTTTTTTTTGTCAATGCCAATGAAATAATAAATTCATGGAAAAAAGGGATAAAGATCATGGTCTATCTGAAACCCGATACCCCTGAAACAAAAATTTCGGAACTCATACGGAAAATTCAGCACATGGACGGTATCCGGGATGTCAGATTCATTTCAAAAAATGAGGCCTTTCAAGAGCTTAAAAAACAGATGAAACGGCAGTCTTCTTTGTTTGAAAACCTAAAGGAAAACCCGCTTCCGGATGCGTTTGAAATTCTACTTAAATCATCTTTTCAGAACCAGGAAAAAGTTGAGATCCTTGCCACCAGAATAGAATCGCTTCCCCAGGTTGATGAGGTGGAATACGGACAGAGATGGCTCGGACAATTTACGAATTTTTTTAATCTGTTCAGACTTACCGGGTATGCAATGGGTGGCCTTTTTTTTATGGCCGCCTTATTAATCGTGGCCAATACCATTCGTCTGGTACTCTATTCGAGACGAGATGAGGTCGAAATTATGCGCCTGGTGGGTGCTACCGATAGTTTTATCAAAGCTCCTTTTTACATTCAGGGTCTTATCCAGGGAGCTTTTGGAGGTATTATCGGTCTGGCCGTATTGTTTGTCAGTTTTTTGTTAATATCATTAAGTATGGAGCGCGGGATATCTCCCGGTCTGTTTACGATTAGATTTCTTTCCCCCGGCGCTTTGTGTGGAATAATACTTGTCAGCATATTTATGGGATGGACAGGGTGTTATCTTTCTTTAAAACAATTTTTAAAATAATCATATTTGCTGCCTCGGGTATTATTTTTGTGTTGCGGCCGGCTGTTATTCTAGGTGCTGAATCCCATGAAGTCGGAATTGTCACCGCAAATAAACTTAATGTACGCCCTGCACCCACAATAATGAAACCCCCTTTGGAATTAATCAAAAAAGGCGAAAAGGTTAGAATTCTCGAACACCTCAACGGATGGCTAAAAATTAGTCACCAGGGCCGGGTCGGTTATATTCGAAATCTAAAACAGTATATACACATTATCTCTATATCTCCCACAGCGAAAAACAAAGAAAATGAGGGAAACGACGGCGACATTAAACCCCTGAGTAAAGAATCTGAAAATATCGATCGAGAGATAGAAAAAGGCAGGCATAGAGTTCTGTCGTTCACAAGAGAGGAAGCCGCCATAGTTAACAGCCTGAACGATATTGATCTGGCGCTCAACCAGATAAGAAAACGAGTTTCGGTTCTCAGGCTCGAGCTTGCCGCCCTCAGAGATAAATCCATGGAAACCACCCGGGCATCCGACGACCTCAAAAAGAGGATTGAAGCCGACGAAGAATACATATTCAAACGCCTGTCAGCGCTTTATAAAATGAACTGGTTGGGCAGTATATATGTCCTGGCTTCAGCTCAATCCATGCATGAACTCTTTAAACGCAAAAAGTCCATGGAAATTATTTTAGCTTATGACGAAAAAATCCGACAGAACCTTCTGGACAACAAGGCAAAGCTCCAGCAAATTCTTGTCACGCTGAATTCCCAAAAAATGGAGAAGCGTTCTCTTGAAGCAGGTTTAAAAAAACAGATTGCGGTTATATCCGATGAAAGAGTGAAACGTTCAAGCATTCTTGCTGGGATCCGCAACAAAAGGTCACTGGAACTGGCGCTCCTTGAATCCTTGAATCAGGCTGCAGCCAATTTGAATGGGGCAGTTAAGTCATTAAACATAGAAGCCGGCCCACTAATACAGAAAAAAAATATTTCACCAAAAAGCTTTTCCGCACTAAAAGGATTGCTTAATATGCCGGTTAAAGGTAAAATAGCAATTCGGTTCGGACCGTATAAAAACAAAAAACTTAATGTGGTAAATTTTCAGAGCGGTATCGAAATAAAGGCAGACAGAGGCGAACCGATCCGCGCTGTTTTTGATGGACAGATCCTTTATGCCGACTGGTTCAAAGGGTACGGAAACATGATCATCATTGATCATGGAGAAAATTATTATACGGTCTATGCCCATGCTGAAGAACTCTTCGCGTCAAAAGGAGATAATATAGACATGGGAGATGTTGTTGCCACGGTTGGAGATTCAGGGTCCATGATTGGCCCGAGCCTCCATTTTGAAGTGCGCCATCACGGAAAACCCATGGACCCGGTAACATGGATTAAAAAGGGTTAACACAGATGATAGTGTCCATCCAGAAATGGTAGATTTTGGTTTCCGGCAAGGCCCGAGCGAGTTTTCAACCGCAGGTATAGCGCGCTATTTCGAGGATTGAAAACGAGGGAGAACGCCGCCGGGGGCCGAAAGATGCCGTTTATGGGGGACACTAAAGATAAGGAGTAACTAAATGAGCATCAAGCAGAAGCGAAACGTCAATCTGGTGTTGGTAATCGTAATCGGCGTTATATTCTGGGTCATAGGATTCGGTTTCTACCGTGATCTTTCAGCCAACGGAGAAGAGACGTATAAAGGACTGAAATTATTTTCCGATGTGATTGAACTGGTTGAAAAAAACTATGTTGACCCGGTCGATTCAAAAGAAATGATCGAAAAGGCTATCCAAGGAATGGTCCACAGCCTTGATCCCCATTCTTCATTGTTGCCTCCTGACGACTTTAAAGAGCTTCAACTCGATACCCAGGGCGAGTTTAACGGAATCGGCGTTAGTATAACCATGCGAAACGGTTTCGTTACAGTGGTTTCTCCTATCGAAGGAACCCCGGCCTATAAAGCCGGAATAAAGGCCGGTGATATAATCGTCAAAGTCGATGGTAAACCGACCATGGAATTACGACATGCTGTAAAAATGATCAGAGGCCCCAAAGGAACCGAAGTTGTTGTAACCATAAAACGGGAAGGGGTTAATGAACCGACGGATATTAAACTGATACGGGATGTTATACCCGTTGAAAGCGTAAGATCCATTGTCTTAAAACCCGGATACGGATACATCTGGATCACAAATTTCAGGGACAATACCACGGAAGATATGTTAACAGAGCTAAAACGGCTCGAATCGGGAAAAATACCTTTAAAAGGGCTTATCCTGGATCTTCGCGACAACCCGGGTGGACTTCTTAACCAGTCTATCAAGATCTCGGATCTTTTTCTTGAAAAAGGACAAATTCTTTCGATCAAAGGACGTCTGAAAAAAAATACTCAAATTTTCGAAGCAACGCCCAACAGTACAGAGCGAAGTTATCCCATGGTTGTCTTGATAAACGGCGGAAGTGCCAGTGCATCGGAAATCGTTGCCGGTGCGCTCCAAGACCATAAGCGTGCACTTATACTGGGAACTACTTCCTTTGGAAAAGGCTCGGTCCAGACCGTGGAGCCCTTAAGAGACGGTTATGGCCTGAAATTGACCATTGCAAGATATTACACCCCCAGCGGTCGGTCGATCCAGGCCAAAGGGATTGAGCCTGATATAATTGTGAATGAAAGATTTATGGACAAGGATGAAATCAGTGGCGTTGACTATGGAATAAAGGAAAAGGATCTTAAAAATCATCTCGAAGCAAGTCCCGATAAACGTCAAGACGTCCAAACAGAATCCGGGGAAAAACAGGGGGACAAAAAGAAATCGAAAATCAAGGCCCCTGAAAACAGATACGGTCATCTTAAGGTCGATCAATTGTTGTCTGACAATCAGGTTACGCGCGCCCTTGACATCCTTTTAAGTTATGAAATTTTCAAGGGTACCAACAAATAATTTAAACATCTCGGCAATTCTATAATTTATTCCAACATTCCAATTGTGAGCGAAACGAACTAACTTGTGGCTAAAAGAAATATCAGGCGGCAAAACACACCCAAAAGAAAACCGAGTAAAAAAAGGTCCTCAAAAACCAATCTAATGAGGGCCGTTGCCGGGCTTGGCGCTCTGATAATTCTTGTCATTATTGCGGGCGTTCTTGCCCGTCACTTATTATTGCAAAAGCACCCTATAAAACCTGTTGTAAAACCCCGGGCTACAAAAATACCCAGGTTTGAAATCTATCCTGAAAAGGATGTTCCGCCTCATAAACCCATACCAAAACCCGTGCCTGCAATCCCAAAAGAGTTGCCTAAAATAGCTATTATTATCGATGACATCGGCTATGACAAAGAAATAGTGGAAAAACTCCTCGGACTGGACGCGGTTTTCACGTTTTCCATACTTCCTTACAGCCCTTTTCAGAAAAGCATCGCCAGGTCCGTGCATTCAAAAGGATTCGACGTGATGCTTCATCTACCCATGGAACCCAACGAATATCCCATGGTTAACCCGGGACCCGGAGCGCTTTTGACCTCAATGTCTCCGGATCAGCTTATCAAGCAGCTCGACAAGGACCTGGATTCTGTTCCCTTTATTCAAGGGGTAAACAATCACATGGGATCAAAAATGACTACGGTTTCTATCCAGCTATACCAAATTTTTTCTGTTCTGAAAAAACGAAAGCTCTTTTTTATCGACAGCCGTACCACAACCGAAACATTATGCAAACCCTCCGCTCAACTATTACAGGTTCCTTTTGCGCAAAAGGATGTGTTCCTTGATCATATTCAGGAACGCGATTTTATTCGAAAACAAATATACCGGCTCATTCACATCGCCAACAGTCATGGTGAAGCCATCGGCATCGCACATCCACATGACGTTACGTATGATGTTCTTCGGGAAGTACTCCCTGAACTGAAAAAAAAGGCAATTCTGGTTCGTGCTTCGGACCTGGTGCATGTTGGAACATAGGGCTTCGCCCAAATTGGAATAATTTGAGGAGCGGAGCGACATCATTATTTGACGTTCGACGTTCAATGTTCGATGTTGGACGTTCATCTTTTAATATGTTCGACGTTCATCTTTCAAAACAAACCTGTACGGCATAAATGTAACCAGTGAATGTTTACAAAACGACTTATCGCTTACGCGCCTTCGCCCCAATTAGAAATATGGCCCCGGGGATTTTTGTATGCCATGAGGCTACCTGGGATTCAAAGACTCTATTTTCTGAAAAATGAAAAAAAATATTACACACAAAATGACATCTATAGACTTCGATTTCAGGCAGTTAGAAATATTTTGCAAAGTGGTTGAGCTGAAAAGCTTTTCAAAAGCCGCCGATGCTGTTTTTCTGGCACAGCCTTCGGTCAGCGAAAGGATAGCCACCCTTGAGAGCAGGATCGGGACTCAACTCCTGGATCGTTTGGGCTGGCAGGTGGTACCCACTGCGGCAGGCAAACTCCTTTACAACCATGCGTGTGTGTTGCTGGATATGAAAAAGCATGCATGCAATGAGATGCAGGGTTTTCTCGGGATAAAAAAAGGGGAAATTCATATCGGCGGCAGCACCATTCCCGGAGAATATATCCTTCCTAAAATATTAGAAAATTTTCGAGAAAAGCATCCGCTTGTAACGGTTTGCTTGACGGTTTCAGACACCAGTGACATCGAACAACGGGTGATGAATGGTAATTTTGAACTGGGCGTGGTTGGATCGAAAAGTACGGGTGACAATCTCATATGTCGTGAGCTGTGGAAAGATGAACTGGTATTGGCGGTTCCCACGAAACACAAATGGGCCGGCAAAAAGCAAGTTCCTTTTGAAAATTTATCTAACGAACCGTTTATTTTAAGGGAAACCGGTTCAGGCACGCTGAAAATCATTAAAGAGTATCTTAAGATGCCGGTGACAACGGATATCAATTCCCTTAATATCGTAGCGCGGTTGGGTTCCTCTACAGCGGTCAAAGAAGGCATAAAATCGGGTCTTGGCATATCGATTCTGTCATTAAGAGCCCTGGATACGGAACTTAAAGCAGGAATACTCAAGGCCTTAAAAATAGAAAACCTTACCATGTCGCGAAAATTTTATCTGATCCGAGACAAAAGAAGAAACGTTTCACCGTTATGCCGGGCCATGCTCGACTTCTTAGCATCCACTGCCGAAAAGTAAAGAATCCTGGCCCAAAGAACCAGGCTTTGTTTTATCCCTAGAGGGGATTTGCTTTATTAAAAGTTCATTGACTTATTGAAATTCCAAATAACAAACAAAAAAACCAATCGCTCACGCGGCGCAAGCACCTGCGCTGCGCGTTGAACCGGTTTTGAATTTGTGATTTGTAATTTGAGATTTATTTGTAATTTGGTGCTTGGAATTTGTGATTTTAGAGACAAAACTCCAAGGCATAGACATATATCTCTGACTTGCCCCAAAGGACCAGGTTTTTCAAGGCAAAAGAAACAAAGAAATCATGTCACAAATGGCTCCGCCGATTTATTTGGATTATAACGGGACAACACCCATGGATCCTCACGTAATAGAGGCCATGGAACCGTTTTTGGAAACAGAGTTTGGCAACCCTTCAAGCAATCACTGGTACGGTATTGTTCCAAAAAAGGCGGTTGAAACCGCACGCAGACAGGTCGCGGAACTTCTGGGTTGCAGCCCCGGTGAAATCATATTTACAAGCGGCGGCACCGAATCCAATAACCATGCCATTACGGGAATTGCCCGTGCTTATCGTGCAAAGGGAAACCATATCATCACAAGCCGGATTGAGCACCCGT
Source organism: Deltaproteobacteria bacterium (assembly GCA_019310125.1). Lineage (GTDB taxonomy): Bacteria > Desulfobacterota > Desulfobacteria > Desulfobacterales > UBA11574 > S5133MH16. Next base: position 15,936 of record JAFDEW010000024.1, read on the forward strand.
CAGTTCTGGAAGTATGCCGCTTTCTGGAAGGTTTTGGATTTGAAACAACCTATCTGCCGGTTGATGAGCAGGGCCTTGTGAGCGAATCGGATGTTGAGAAATCCATCAGACCCGAGACCATCCTGATCACCATTATGCATGCCAATAACGAGGCGGGAACCATTCAACCCATTGAAGAAATTTCCGGGATCGCCAAAGAACATGCGATTGTCATGCACACGGATGCGGCTCAATCCATCGGTAAAATCCAAACGCGCGTGAGCAAACTCAGCGTTGATCTTTTGTCTATCGCAGGTCATAAAGTATACGCTCCCAAAGGTATCGGCGCCCTTTATGTCCGGCAATCCGTAACGCCGGAAAAATTCTGCCACGGTGCAGGCCAGGAAATGGGTCTTCGGGCCGGCACTGAAAACGTATTCGGAATCGTCGGTCTGGGAAAGGCCTGTGAAATTGCCGCCCGTGATTTGAAAAAGAGCATGGAACATTTGAAACTGTTGCGGGACCGGCTGCAGGATGGATTATTTCGTGGGCTTGGACAGATAAAAGCAAACGGGCATCCGGATAAACGGCTGCCCAACACCCTGAGTGTTTCGTTTAAAGGGCTTGAGGCCAACAGGATTCTCGAAGAGATCGGGCTTGAGGTAGCGGCTTCCGCCGGTGCGGCCTGCCATTCGGATACCGTGGAAATCTCCCATGTTCTCCAGGCCATGAATATTCCGATAGACTGGGCCAAAGGAACCTTGAGGTTCAGTGTCGGACGGATGACCACTGTTAATCAGATTGATAAAGCCGTTCAGGTTGTTGTTCATGCCGTGAAAAAGCTGCAAAGCACTCCTCAATAACCATTCTTCTTCGGCTTCTTTCCAGGTTATTACCCGTTTTCACCAATCGGTTTTCTCTATGGAAACCGCTTTTAAGTATCGGAAAATCCAGTTTGACTTATTGAAACATCGTATCCATAAATATGTTACAATAAATACCGATGCCTTTTGATGAACTCGTAAAAAGTTAAAATTGGGATGGCAAAGTAAAAAGATCAAGTTTCCCCGAATAAATCTCTCGGGATAAAAAGGCGTCGAGATTTTCGTGATATGAGGTGTACTTATGTATGCCGCAATGAACACGAAATGAAGCGCAACGCAGAAATTGGACTTCTTACGAAGCCGTCTTTTGCTAAAGTTCTAAGAAAGAATCATATAGGAACATTATGGGAAAAACAGTGTTAAAGCAAGGATCATGCATACACCCTGAAATGACCGTGCTGGATGTTTTGTCCAGGTACAGAAAAACCGAGGAAGTGTTTAAACAGTATGATAAGCAGGCCGGTGAATGTATTTGCTGCCAGGCGCTTTTCGAACCCTTAAAAAATGTTGCGGTAACATATGGTTTGAATATGGAAAAGCTACTGACAGACCTGGAGGCGGCAGCCGGTCAAAAGCCGGCAACGCCGAAACTGGCTATGTGCAACTTTTTTTCAGATACTGAAAAAATCAGAAAATTTGCCCATGAATATGGTTTTTCCGGCATTGATTTTTCTTTTGACCTGCAAAAACTCCCCGAGACACCCGCGCAGGAATCAAAATGGGTTAAGGACATATCGGCCTTAGGATCTCTTGAAGTTCGGTACCACTGTCCATTTGATCGCATAGACCTGGGCCA
>JAFDEW010000223.1 GCA_019310125.1 Deltaproteobacteria bacterium
GTCCATCCAGAAATGGTAGATTTTGGTTTCCGGCAAGGCCCGAGCGAGTTTTCAACCGCAGGCATAGCGCGCTATTTCGAGGATTGAAAACGAGCGAGAACGCCGCCGGGGGCCGAAAGATGCCGTTTCTGGATGAACACGAACTAACGAGTTTCAAACATATGACGCAAAGAGATTACTATCAGATTTTAGGCGTAGATAACAATGCCGATTCAAAAAAGATTAAAGAGGCTTACCGGAAGCAGGCCTTTACCTATCATCCGGATCGAAACAAAGAGAATCCGGAAGCTGCTGAAAAAATGAAGATAGTTAATGAAGCCTATGCGGTTCTCTCGTCCCCGGAGAAAAGACGAGAATATGATACATTAAAGCATCAGTTCGGCTCTGATGCCTATAGCCGGTTTAGAAACAATTATTCCCAACAGGACATTTTCAGCGGTTCGGATATCAATCATGTTTTTGAGGAAATGGCCAAAGCATTTGGATTCAGAAGTTTTGACGATATTTTCACTGAGTTTTATGGTAAAGAATACCGGAGATTTGAGTTTAAGAGACCCGGTATGTTTGCCGGAGGATTTGTCTTTACCGGTCCTCTGAGAAGAGGAAAATACGATCAATCCCAGCTCCCCCCCCTGACGGGCAGACTGGGGAAACTTTCCCGGTATGTTATAGAAAAAATTAGCGGTGTTGAGTTTCCGGAAAACGGCGCCGACATTAATGATATCATTCGTCTGACTCCCCTACAGGCTCAAGAAGGAGGTCCTTACGCGTATTTTCTAAAAAAAGAGTCCAAAAAACTGGTCGTCAAAATACCTCCGAGGGTCAGGGACGGTCAGAGAATCCGGCTGGCGGGAATGGGTGAAGATGCCAAAGGCGGGGGAACGCCCGGAGACCTTTATCTGAAAGTTCAAATCAAAAAATCTCTCATTGAAAAAATAAAGAGGACCATTTCTGATCTCAGCAAATAGTGAGACCTTTGCAAAACGCCCCCTTTTGCCCAATTCCGGCGTCCGGCTCAGTTTGCAGAGCTTAGGAAAACGGGGTGTTGCAAGGCGCAACGCATATGAATCCCCGGATAATTTCTTTATTAACCGATCCCTTTAAGGCCGATCTCCTCGGCCACTTCCCGCATGCCCATGATCGTATCCGTAATAAGGTCTGTGAGTTCCACGCCCAGCATTTTAGCGCCTCCGTCAATAATTGATCGGTCGACGCCGGCCGCAAATCTTTTGTCTTTCCATTTTTTTTTGACGGATTTGGCTTTTAAATCCATCACGCTTTTGGAAGGGCGAACCAGAGCCGTTGTCACCACCAGCCCGGTCAGTTCGTCGATGGCATAAAGAACCTTTTCAAGTTCTGTTTTGGGCTCCACATCCGTACAAATTCCCCAGCCGTGACTCACTACCGCCCGTATGTATTCCTGAGGCCACGAATTTTCCTTTAAAATCTCCTCGGTCTTTTGGCAGTGTTGTTCAGGAAACCGTTCATAATCAAGGTCATGAATCAGACCGATAATCCCCCATTTTTCTTCGTCCTCTCCTCGTTTGCGAGCAAAATAGCGCATCACCCCCTCAACGGCCAGAGCATGCTTTATAAGGCTTTCATTTTTATTGTATTCTGTTAAAAGTGTATAGGCCTGTTCACGGGTAGGTATTGTTGAACTCATTTTATTCTCTCCTTTTTGGGGCGTCTGCTCCTCTGATTGGAGTCCTCGTCGATCCGGCTATTTGGTACAAATTGTTTTTTTATTTTACAACCCTCAATTTATGGGTCTGTCTTAGTTTCTTCCACAACGCCTCCATGATAACAAATATGGCATCATCTTCATTATACAAATGTTCTTTGGAAATGGATCGACAAGATGCCAGCAAGTCTTTGTTTCCGGACAACAAATCCAAAGCGTTCTTAAAATATGCATGTTCATTGATAGGTAACTCCATCAAATCATTTAACTTCATGCTTGCTATTTTTACCTTGTCTTCTAAATCAAAATTGTAGAGTAATCGTTCAACGGCTTCATCGATGGTTCTTGGAGGGATAGGAAGTGTTTTAAGATAATCCTTTTTATCATAATCCGTAAGATCTTCACCCGGCTTAGCTCCTATCAGACCCAGCAATATCGTACCTTCAACAATGTTCATGGTATCTTTATATATCTTAGGATCCTCACTGGTTCTTGAACCGCTCACATTCAGCACCTCAATATTATTTTCTATTATCCAGGTGTTTATTTTAGAAGGTGCTATAGACAGAGGCGTTTCGTTTAAATCAATGTGCAGACAAGGCCGGTTGTGCTTTTTCGCCATTTCCTGACCATAATCAGAACCGCCGGTTAAATTTCCATGTGAAATTATTACGGTTCCATCAGAATCCATAATATTTTGCTCAATTCGTTCTTTAAAGCCCGCAACGGGCATTTCTTTCAACTGATATCTTTCCGGTAATATTCCTCTTTGAGTTTTACGGCCTTTTTGAATCCATCCACCATGTGGAATTCCCATTTTCATTGCCATGTCTAATGCAGCCTGGTCTGCGCCTATCCGGCCACCGCATATAATTTTTTTAATCATTATCTTTTCCCTACCTTGGATTTTGACGTAATTGTCCCAAAAATCTTTTAACTCGTCAGGTTCCATATTATAATGCTCAGGAATTTGGGATCAAGTCTGTTCTTGACTTTTTGTTATATTACACGGTTCGTCAATTAATTTTTAAATGATAATGCAGCTAAACAGGTCTTATGTTGATAGTTTGAAACCTAAATTGCGGCCATTTGCAGGGGTGTCTGAATATAGGATGCAAGCTTAAAGGTATTTGGTGGCCCACAACGAAGCCTGAAGACGGTTCCTGACATTTATCTTTTTATAGACATTGTAGATATGGGCTTTGACGGTGTGAATACTAATGCCAAGCTCATCCGCAATGGCCTTGCTGGTGTAACCGGAAGCAATACCTGCAAGCATTTGTTTTTCTCTGTCTGTCAAATTTGACGTGATCGGATGTATTGAAGCATTGGCGAAAGATCCTGTTTCCAAAAGGTATTCTTTCAGCGCTTTTCTGGAATACCATAAATCTCCTCTCAAAATAGCACAAATACCTTTGGAGATTAACTGAAGCGGGGCATTATTATAAAAGATGCCCTGTAGGCCGTTATCTATAGCAATTTTTTCAAGACCCGAATCGGGTTCGACATTACACAAAGCAAAAAAATATGGGGAAGAGTTTGGACAACCCCATTTTTGGATGGCATTCCAAAGATTTTTCATATCAATATGTTTACTGTCCATGATGAGCAATTGCGGAATTGCCGACTCATACGCATCAATTTGGGTTATCGATTCCAGCTTTGGGAAACAGCTGCCTTTTAGTCCCGTTTGCTTTTTCATAAACGAAAGCAACAGTTGGTTCTGCAACATATTTCGGCCCACAATGTTAATAACACCGTTGGGCACTAAGGTACGACCCGCTTGTTTTGACCTCCTCTTTGAATGCATGGTGTTATCGCCTTTTAATCTTTTAAATTGCGTGTGCCACGGAATGCAAGGATAACCGTTCACCCAGCCAAAGGTATTAATTATTCAAAATGCATGCCAAAATCCGTTTTGCGCGTATAATATGGAAAAGATCGTTAATTTATAGTGGGTTATGAAATATTGGCTGTACGTGTGGGATATTATAGATAGGACATGGGATTAAAAAATGCACAGAAAAATGTGCGCGATGCACAGATAATTGTGCATGGCATTTGAATCGGATCGCAAACCCAACAAAAAGGCTTGAGCTTTTTTGTATAAAATGTCATTCTTTTTTATAGATATTTTTAATCTTTAGAGCGCAGGTCCAGTCCAAAGAGGCGGAAGCGAAGGTTTAATAATATGAAGTTCTCAGTTAATGCATTGATACTGATCCTGTTGATATGCCTCGGTCTCTTGTCACCGGTTCATGCAGAAGTGGAATACAATGTTCTCAAAACATACAAGCTCGAAGATCAGCCGGTTGATATGGCTTTTTCGACCAATCGCAACGAAATTTATGTCCTCAACCCAAAAGGAGAATTGCTGATTTACGATACCAACGGTCATTTAACCGAAAAAATCAACGTGGGCAAAGGTTATGACAGATTAAAGCTGGTCCAAGGCTCCGATATTCTTTTCTTGAGCAGCCGTAAGCACAAAACCATTCAGATCATCCAACTGGACTTTGTTCAAAAAATCGATACGTCAGGTTCCCCCTTCAAGGGACCCGAGAATGCACCGGTCATTATTGCCGTTTTCAGTGAATTCCAGTGACCATACTGTTCGAGACTGACGTCTCTTCTCGATCAGGTGATCGAAAAATACCCGAAACAAGTAAAGATTGTTTATAAAAACTTTCCGATCCAATCCCATAAGCATTCAGAACCGGCAGCCAAAGCCGCCCTGGCAGCCCAAAAACAGGGTAAATTCTGGCCCTTTCACGACCTGTTATACGCACACTACAAGGACCTTAGTGATAAAAAAATGCGTGACATTGCCAGCCAGTTAAAACTTGACATGGTTCGCTTTGAAAAAGACCGAAAAAACCCGGCGATTGTCGGAAAGGTTCGTGCCGACATCAGGGATGGAAACAGAGCCGGGGTCAGGGGCGTTCCCACGGTTTTCATCAACGGCCGACGCCTTCGAAAGCGGAGCCTGGAAGGTTTTTCGGAAATGATTGAAAGAGAGTTGCAGAAGGCCGGAAATTCATCGCCCCAAAAAATAAAACCCAAATAAAGAATCCTGGCCCAGAGGACAAGGATTTGGTTATCCCCAGAGGGGATTTGCCTTATTAAAAGTTCATTGACTTATTGAAATTCCAAATAACAAATCCCAAAAAACAAACAAATAACAATGACCGAAATTCAAAATCCCAAACAAAAAAACAATCGCTCACGCGGCGCAAGCA
>JAFDEW010000224.1 GCA_019310125.1 Deltaproteobacteria bacterium
ACTGTCACCCTGGATTTGGGCGGCGTTGAGATCTTCTGGCTGCGAGAGGATGAGATCCGTGTGGTACGTAGAGCCGTTAGCGGCGTTTTCTGCCCCGCCCGAGCACGCTGCCAATAAGGCACCGAAAACCAAAAGTATTACTTGCGAGCGGGCGAGTCGTTTCCGGGATAGCATTGTTTAGAGCCCCTCTATTTGTGTGTACATTGCGAAAAGCGATGGATGAGTTTTCAAACCGCTTTTCTGGATATGCGTGGTTTGCATAACTCGGTCACCCATGACGGTTGTGTGATCATGTCGGAATGTGCTGGCACTCGCGGCATAAACCGACCAGCTCAAGCAGATGATCTTCAATGACGAATCCAGTCTCATTTTGAACCTGTTTCATAAGCGGCTTAAGGTCTTCCGTCCCCGCGATCTCGATTGTCTGCTTACAGCCACGGCACACCAGATGGTGGCCATGACTTAATTCCACTCTGGCGTATCCGTGGCATTTGTCATCGAAGTGGATGCGACGGATATAGCCGTGTTCCACCAGGAGCGCTAGGGTGCGATATACCGTCACCAACCCGATCGAGGGGCAGTATTTCTTTGCCTGTGAGTGCACCTGCTCGGGCCGCAGCCATCCATCGGCCTCATCGATGATGCGCACGACCGCAGCGCGCGATTGCGTGAGTCGATACCCCGCGCTTTTCAAGTCTGTCATTATCTGCATAGACGGCTTTGATTTTGTCATAATGAAAATTATTATCAATAACGATACTATCAGGATGGCTGCAGGGGTCATAATGAAAATTATTATCAATAACGATACTATCAGGATGGCTGCAGGGGTCAAGAGCGAAGTGATGTCGTGGGGGCTGCACCGGGTACTTGTCGCGGTAAAAAGCGGGGTATGACAAAGTGCATCATGTTTTGGCCGGAGAGAACAGCGTTCGCTCAATGAACGCTTCAAGGAGAAAAGATGCCCCCAGCACAGGCACCAAAGACTGGTTCGCTTGCTCGTTCAGCGGATGAGTTGTGGAAACCGGAACCCGTCAGGGGGTCGGTGATGGAGTAAGAGTTGCTGTTGTGATGTAGTCGCCCAGAAGCCACCCCTCAAAAGTTTCGTCGAACTTTGTTGTGAAGCGAATGTACCACCAGGTAGTTTCCCCGACCTGCTTAGGACCGGCGATGAGGAGGATGGAACTGCCCTCCTCCACAAAACCGATATGTGCGCCCAATGGGTCGGACGCAACCCGAACAACCGCTCCGGTGCCGCCGGTGTTATTCACGCGAGCAGGCTGCGGAGTAGGGGTGGGGGTCACGGTGGGCGTAGGAGTTTTGGTGGGCGTGCCGGTGATCGTGGCTGTGGGTGTGATCGTTGGGGTGCTGGTTATGGTGGCCGTTGCGCTTGGGGTTGGCGTAGCGGTCGGTGTAGGTGGGGGTGTGGGCAGAATCGCCATCACCGAGGCGCCCAAACCGACTGCGCTGAGGATTGCTACCAGACCCATGAGCGCCATAGCTGCGACCAGAGAACGAGAAGCGCCGGTCAGGGGCCGGAACCCGAGGGCGGCAAGCACGGCGACGGCGACGACGATCGCCCATGCAAGGTGCAGAGCGAAGGTAAGGGCAGCGCCCTGCCACAGATCAGGCTCGGCGCGTAGCAGACCGATGGCGGCGGCACCGAGGGGCAGGAACAATTCGTACGCGACTGCCGCTCCTGCAAGAGGGGCTAACCGTTCTTCGCGCGCCAGATAATATGCGATGAGGCCTGCGCCAAGCATAACCAGGCCAAAATCGATAAGGTTGAGTTCTGTGTGCCCGTAAGCGAGCAGGAAAAGTGACTCTGATCCTGTAGCCAGCCCGCCTGCAAGGCCGGCGGTTACGGCAACCAGCAGTCCGGCGACGGCGAAGCTGGCGAGCATACGCAGGAAGAAACGTGGTGAGCCGGTTACCGCTGAAAGTGCAAGACCCAAGAGCGGTCCCATCTGATGGGCGACGAGCGCGCCGGCGAAGAGTAAGGCTCGCTGTTCGAAGCGGAAACCAACGCCGATCAGGAGCCCTGCCAGCAGCGCGAAAACGAAGAAGCCGACATTCGGCGAGACGATTTGAGCGAGGTTTTCGAGGAATGTCTCGCGTTCGTCGGCGCGAAGCTGGGTGAGCATGCGGCGGGCTCGCCTGCGTCGGGCGCGGGAATGAGTCTGGAGTGGATCGAGTGGTTCGCTCATATTTGTACTCATCGTCGTAATGTGGCGACCAGGCGTGTGGGGTGCTCGAGTAATTCGAATGCGGCGATGATGTCTGGAACAACTACGTCGGCGGAATTTAGAGACTCGATCGCCAACCCTTCAACCGAGGCAACGGCGATGCCGATAACGGCTTCGCGCAGCATGCCGGCGTCGTTGGCGCCCTGGCCGAGAGCAATGACATTTTCTGCGCCTAGTTCGTGCACGTACGTAGCCTTCGCTTTTGCCTCGCCGCCCTCCGGTATCCGCACGGCCTGCAAACCGAGCCGTTCATCGATCTGCGCCTGGCGGCCGTGGGTGTCGGCGGTGAGCAGATGGAGCTGCAGCCGGTCGCCCAAGGCAAGTAAAGCTTCTGGGGCGCCGTCGAGCAGCTGCCCATCGAGAGCGAGAGTCCCGTTGACATCGGATACGAGATGTTCTAGTTGGATAAGACCGCGTCCAGGGATGTTGAGTTCAATCACCGGTTCTCTCCTCGCGGCATTATAGCATCGGGGGAGAGGAGAGAACAGAAGGGATGATGTGGCCAAGAAAGGAGAAACGACAGAAATCCTTATATTAGAATTCCATAATTTCATATTACTTTATGGAGTTGTAATCCTTAAGATTGATGCAATGGGCAGTATTAAGGCGCTCGTTTTTCTTGGTCTGCAACAAAAAAGGAACAAGAGCAAATCTTCAATGTAGTGAGGTGTTTTACCAAACGTGATTATTGTGCGACGGACTGAGGTAGATTGCCCCGGATTTTTCTCTGCTGAGACCGATGAGAAAAGCCCTGATCTAGTTTTATCATGACCTGTAATCTTGAGACAACCTCTGGGCTCTGCTATAATCGCTTCACGGGCGCGTAGCTCAGCTGGTTAGAGCGCACGGTTCACATCCGTGAGGTCGATGGTTCGAGTCCATTCGCGCCCACCTCAGTCCTCACGGATAGCCGATTTGGGTAACCTTGAGGTCCACGGTAGGGTGGTTTCCCAATCCTCGATTGAACCGTAGTACCCATGGTTCCCACCTCTCTGGTTCAAAAAAACAGTTTCGACATTACTCGGAATCAAACCTGGTAATTATCGGAACCAAACACCAGAGAGGAGACCTCATGGTTCACAAAATTACCCTTACACAAGCCTGTGAAGGCTTAATTCGAGCTAAGACGGCGGCTGGTTTAAGTCCCCACACCATCGCAGATTATAAGAATACGTTCAAGAAACTCTTTCTATTCTTCGATGGTGGAATCCCATTACAAGACATCAGCCGAAAGGAGATGGTCGATTTCTTCGCCTGGCTTCAGGAAGACTACATTTCAAACCCTGATGGAGTAGCCCCGCGCAGAGAGAAACCACTCGCCCCGAAAACCATCCGCAACATACACACCAACCTTTCCGCCTTCTGGGTGTGGGTGACCTGACCCCCAAAAACTGATCCAGTTGTAAAGTTAGGATCAGACAATGGAGAGAGGTCATATGCCCAGAAAACGATATACCCCCGAACAGATCATCAGCAAGCTCCGTGAAGCCGAAGTCCTGCTTAGCCAGGGGCAAACTGTAACTCAAGCCTCCAAGCAATTGAGCGTGAGCGAGCAGACCTACTATCGCTGGAGAAAAGAATACGGTGGGATGCGAACCTCGCAAGTCCGCAGGCTCAAACACCTCGAAAGAGAAAACGCCAGACTGAAGAAACTGGTAGCGGATCTCGCATTAGACAATGCAATCCTGAAGGAAGCCACCTTGGGAAACTGATCAGCCCGGCAAGGAGACGCAGGGCTGTTGAGCGAGTGCAGCAGACCCTGGGTGTCTCTGAGCGCCGGGCTTGCACGGTTCTTGCGCAGCCCCGATCAACGCAGCGATATTTGAGTAATCGATCTGGAGACGAGGCTGTGCTCACCGAATACATCATCCAGCTAGCGAGCCAGTACGGACGCTATGGATACCGCAGGATCACTGCGATGCTCAGAAACCAGGGTTGGAGAGTGAATCACAAACGAGTAGAGCGAATATGGCGGAAAGAAGGTCTGAAAGTGCCTGTAAAACAACCCAAACGCAGCAGACTCTGGCTGAATGACGGCTCATGCATTCGGCTGCGCCCACAGTACCCTAACCATGTTTGGAGCTATGACTTCGTGCAGGACCGAACACATAACGGCCGAGCTTTCCGGATCTTGAACATCATCGATGAGTACTCCCGGGAATGTTTGGCAACATTTGCGGCGAGGCATATAAGGCACGGAGATGTTCAGGAATGTCTGACAGAGTTATTCTGTCAGCGGGGTATCCCGGCTCATATTCGTTCAGACAATGGTCCTGAGTTCACGGCAAAGATGCTCCGAAAATGGTTGAACAAACTCAGTATCGGAACACTGTTCATCGAGCCGGGCAGCCCTTGGGAAAATGGCTATGTTGAATCATTCAATGGAAGAATGCGAGATGAGCTGCTCAATTTGGAGATCTTCTACACAATGAAGGAAGCTAAGCACTTGATTGAGATGTGGAGATGGGAATACAATCACATCAGACCGCACAGCTCATTGGGTTACAAGCCACCAGCTCCATCAGCCTGGATTGCCATAACCGAACCCCTGGAGCAGGTGAGTCTAACTTAGACTGTGGACCAAATAGTGGGGGCAGGTCACTTGAGGCAATAGTCATGAGAGCGCTAGATCTCTGTCCCTTCCGAGGTCTTGCAAACGATAATATTGGCCTGGTTTTCACAGGACACGTTCGTCTCGCAGTACATATGGAGTAACTAGATGGATAAAAGACACGCTCGCCTTCCAGTTTCAGCTCCTTGGTTTGTTGTGAGCGTCGCTGCGATGCTCACTTTTTTTCTATGTGCAGCCAGCGTGTACGAAGGTGCCCCGCCTCCACCCCCTGAGGATCCATATGTGACATCTTACCGGCCTGAGAGCGCAGTCATCCGGGATACCATATTCGACAAAACACTAGAGAAGAAATTCTCGGGTTTCGAGTCGAACCTCGCCGCGGTCATACGACAATCCGGTCTATCGGCTCAAGAAAGGACAGAGCAACTTACAGCTTCCGGATATGATGTGACCGATGACAGAGTCCAGGTCCAGATTACTGTGGATCCCCTGGAGGTGGAGCAGGTCATCACTGCGATTGAAAATCTAGGGGGAGAGATCACAACCGTGAGCCAGGTGGAGGACCGGCTGCAAGGCTGGATCCCCCTAGCCAGTCTTAAGGAAGTGGACGAAATCAGCGGCGTTTATAAAATCAGTCGTCCAGCCTACGCCCACCCTGCTGACGTACTTGCCGCCGGGAGTTCTATGACCGAAGGAGTGAGCGTGATGAACGCTGCAGCATGGCACACGGCAGGGTTCATGGGGGATGGCGTCAAAGTGGGGATCATCGACGTCGGGTTCTTGGGTTTCACAAGCCTCCTTGGAACGGATCT
>JAFDEW010000025.1 GCA_019310125.1 Deltaproteobacteria bacterium
TAGCGGGATGAGCGAAGCGAACTAAATTCATACTATAATTTTATCTCTACATCTACACCAGGAGAAAGATCTAGTTTCATCAAAGCATCAACTGTTTGCTGAGTCGGCTCCAGAATGTCTAAAAGCCGTTTATGTGTCCTTATTTCAAACTGTTCTCGAGATTTTTTATCAACATGGGGAGATCGCAGAACACAATACTTATTGATTCTTGTTGGAAGAGGTATCGGCCCAACAACTTTTGCTCCTGTTTTATTGGCCGTATCTACAATATCTCCTGCGGATTGATCCAGAAGCTTATGATCATATGCCTTGAGCCTGATCCTGATTTTAGTATTCATTATCATTTGTTAATCTTTCTCTTTATTCGATAATTTCGCTCACAACACCTGCGCCGACCGTCCGTCCGCCTTCCCTGATTGCAAACCTTAATTCTTTTTCCATGGCTATCGGCGTTATAAGCTCCGCACTAATTGTCACATTGTCACCGGGCATTATCATCTCTACACCTTCCGGTAACATCAAATTGCCGGTAACATCCGTGGTCCTGAAGTAAAACTGCGGACGGTATCCACCAAAAAACGGGGTGTGACGACCACCTTCCTCTTTACTCAAAATGTATACCTCGGCCTTGAACTTGGTGTGAGGCTTAATCGAACCTGGTATCGCTACCACCTGACCACGCTCAACTTCATCACGCTTGGTACCACGCATTAATACTCCTATGTTGTCTCCGGCTCGCCCCTCATCCAAAAGCTTCCTGAACATCTCTACTCCGGTACATACCGTCTTCATGGTCGGACGAATACCCACAATCTCAATATTATCCCCTACATGAATTACCCCTCGCTCAACACGACCCGTAACTACCGTACCACGACCCGATATGCTGAAAACATCCTCTATCGGCATCAAAAACGGCTTGTCTATGTCACGCTTGGGCTCAGGGATAAACGTGTCTACCGCTTCCAATAAATCAAATATACACTTTGCATCCTCACTGTCAGGGTCATCACTCTCTAAAGCCTTCAATGCACTCCCGCGAATGATCGGAATATCATCACCGGGAAACTCATACTTGTCCAATAACTCCCGAAGCTCCAACTCAACAAGCTCTATAAGCTCATCATCATCCACCATGTCACATTTGTTTAAAAATACCACAATCTGAGGAACACCTACCTGACGCGCGAGCAATATGTGCTCACGAGTTTGGGGCATGGGACCGTCATCCGCACCAACTACCAAAATAGCCCCGTCCATCTGCGCCGCCCCGGTGATCATGTTCTTGATGTAATCCGCATGACCCGGACAATCAACATGAGCATAATGACGATTTACCGTCTCATACTCAACATGAGCCGTCGCTATGGTGATACCACGCTCTTTCTCTTCCGGGGCTTTGTCTATCTGGTCAAAAGGAACAAACTCAGCCAGGCCCTTAATCCCCATATGCTTGGTTATCGCCGCCGTCAAGGTAGTCTTGCCATGATCTATATGACCTATCGTACCCACATTTACATGCGGCTTGGTCCTCTCAAACTTTTCCTTCGCCATCTTCTTGTCCTCCCTTTAGAGCGAGCTAACAATAAAGTTTACCAGCGGTAATGCGCAAACGCCTTGTTTGCCTCAGCCATCTTATGGGTATCTTCCTTCTTTTTGACAGCAGTCCCTCTTTTGTTGGAGGCATCCAACAGCTCAGCTGCCAGTTTGTCAACCATTCCCTTTTCAGGTCTTTTGCGAGCAAAACTTATAATCCATCGAATTCCCAGAGCGGTTTTCCGGGAAGGCCGAATTTCTGTGGGAACCTGATAGGTTGATCCTCCGACACGACGTGACTTGACCTCGATCGTCGGCTTTACATTTTCAATGGCCTGTTCGAAAATCTTGATCGCTGATTCTTTTGTCCTTTCTTCAATCACATGGAAGGCATTATACAAAATCGACTCTGCAGTACTCTTTTTTCCATCCCGCATTATAGACTTTATGAACTTTGAAACCAGCTTATTGTTATACTTGGGATCGGGTATAATTATCCGCTCAGGGACTTCTCTTCTTCTCGGCATATGTTACACCATTTTTCCTATTTGCTATTCATTTTCATGCCACAAGATTCAGGAACGGTGAATCTTACATTATGTATCTTGTACCATTTCTCTATCTGGGCTTTTTCGATCCGTATTTTGATCTGCCCTGTTTTCGATCCTCGACGCCAAGTGTGTCCAGAGTGCCTCTGACAATATGGTACCTTACCCCCGGCAGGTCCTTAATCCGTCCACCACGAACAAGAACAACCGAATGTTCCTGAAGATTATGCCCGATGCCGGGTATATAAGCGGTAACTTCTATCCCGGTAGTCAGTCTGACTCTGGCAACTTTCCGCAAGGCAGAATTGGGCTTCTTGGGTGTTGAAGTATAAACTCTTGTACAAACTCCTCTTTTCTGGGGAGCACCCTTTAGTGCCGGGGTATTTGTCTTTTTCTTTATTCGTTTCCTTCCCTTTCTTACTAACTGATTAATGGTCGGCATTTTCTTCCCTAACTTCTTTTATGTTTATAATTTGGGTGTATCGACAAAAGGATAATTATTAGTTATCTATCTCTAAATTGTCAAGTCTTTTATATAAAAATAATTCATTATTCCCAAACAAATTTTAACCGGCTTCAACCTGAACGTCTCTGTATTCATCAAGCCCGGTTCCCGCGGGAATAATTCTTCCCATAATAACGTTCTCTTTAAGCCCCTGAAGATAGTCTTCCTTGCCGGCAATGCTGGCATTTGTGAGGACCTTGGTCGTCTCCTGGAATGAAGCGGCGGATATAAAACTCTCCGTGGAAAGTGACGCCTTGGTAATCCCCAGTATCAGATGGTCGGCAACAGCGGGATTCTTTCCTTTTTCAACTATTTGCCGGTTGACTTCTTCAAAGATCTTTCTATCCACCTGATCTTCAATAATAAAATCGGTATCACCGGGGTCAAGGACTTTAACGCGCCGCATCATTTGCCGCACAATAACCTCTATATGCTTGTCATTTATCCGGACACCTTGTAAGCGGTAAACCTCCTGGACTTCGTCAACAAGATAGCGTGCCAATGCAATTTCACCCTTGATATTCAATATGTCTTGAGGAATAGCCGAACCGCTTATCAGTGCCTCGCCCGCTCGGATATAATCCCCTTCATAAACGTTTATATGTCTGCCGCGTGAAATAAGATAATCCTTCTTTTCACCCACATCTACAGGGGTAATGGTAACCTTCTGTTTGCCTTTTTTTGTTGACTTGGCTATGGAAACATACCCGTTTATTTCACTCAACAGTGCCGTTTCTTTCGGCTTTCTAACTTCAAAAAGTTCAGCCACCCTGGGAAGACCACCGGTAATATCCTTTGTTTTGGTTGTTGCTCTGGGGAGCTTTGAGATCACATCACCGGCCTTAACCTCGTCTCCTTCTTCAACCAGCAAAATAGCATCTATGGGCAGCAAATATCGCGCCATCCCCAATGGCCCCGACAGGCTCACTGTTTTTCCGTCTTTGTCTTTGATTGAAATCCTTGGACGTTCCTCTCCACTTTTGGATTCGATGACGGTACGACTGGATTTCCCGGTAACCGGGTCAACCTTCTCCTGTATGGTCTTGCCGGATATGACATCACCGAATTTAACGGTCCCGTCGACTTCTGAAATAATGGGTGTTGTAAAGGGATCCCAGGTTACCAGAAGATCTCCGACCTTCACTTTATCACCGTCTTTTACCTCAATGTGGGCGCCGTAAATAACCGGAAACCTTTCTCTTTCGCGTCCGGTATCGCTAACGATGGCAATTTCACCCCCCCGCCGGTTCATCACTACAAATATATTTTCATCTTTTTTCACAACGTTAAGATTAACAAATGTAATCTTTCCTTCGGCCCGGGCTCTGATATCGGCCTGCTCAACCCTGCGTCTGGCCGTTCCTCCAATGTGAAATGTACGCATGGTCAACTGGGTTCCGGGCTCACCGATTGACTGAGCTGCAAGAATTCCCACTGCCTGACCGATTTCAACTTCTGCTCCGTGGGATAGGTCCCGGCCATAACATTTTGCGCACACGCCAATAACGCTCTTGCAAGTCAGAACCGACCGTATTCTCACACTGGTAATTCCGGCATTTTCAACAGCCTTTACAGCGTCTTCGTCCAGGTCTTCTCCCATCTTTATAATCACTTCATCGGTAAACGGATCATGGATATCCTCTGCGGCAACACGCCCTAAAATACGCTCTTCGAGACGCTGAATCACTTCGCCGCCTTCCAGCAGAGATTCAACCTCAACACCAAGTATGGTTCCGCAGTCTTCTTCCATAACAATACAATCCTGGGCAACGTCGGCAAGACGACGGGTAAGATACCCCGAGTTGGCGGTCTTTAGGGCCGTATCCGCAAGGCCCTTTCTGGCGCCGTGAGTGGAAATAAAATATTGAAGCACGGAAAGGCCTTCCCTGAAATTGGCAGTAATGGGCGTTTCAATGATTTCACCCGATGGTTTCGCCATCAGTCCTCGCATCCCTGCAAGCTGACGCATCTGATCTTTGCTCCCCCTGGACCCGGAATCTGCCATCATGAAAATTGGGTTAAAACTTTCTTCTATAACAGGCTCTCCGTTTTCATCCAGAACGGCATTTCCATCAGCATCAATTACGGGGGCCAGTCGCATAGATTTCATCATCTCATCGGCCACATCATCCGTTGCTTTTGCCCATATATCGACAACTTTATTATATTTTTCACCCTGTGTGATAAGACCCTCGATGTATTGACTGCCGATCTTTTCAACCTGATTCTCGGCATTTTCCAAAATATCCCATTTGGAGGCCGGTATGATCATGGCGTCAATGGAAATGGAAAGCCCGCCCCGGGTTGAATATTCGTAACCGATATCTTTCAATCTGTCGGAAAGGATAACCGTAGCCTTTGGTCCCAGATTCCGGTATGCGTAATTTACGAGTTCGCTCAGCGTCTTTTTATCCCTGACATTGTTTACTGTAGAAAAAGGTATCTCAGGACGTTTTTTAATCACCTGAAAAATATGATAGGCTTGGTCTGCAAAAATAACGCGGCTGACCCCCTGTTCTTCCAAAGCAAAAACTTTTTCAGTGTCTGTATCTGAAACACTGAACATCCGATGGAATTCGTCCTTTCTGAATAAACCCACAAGTCCTTGATTATCCCTGTCAGGGCCTTTTGAATATTGGGCAACCATTTCAGTGAAATCCGCACCGGTTTGCAGCTTTCCTAAAACGACGTCGGCCTCTTTTTCATCAAAAACCTTGATATGGCGTATCATCATGATGTTATCTTTGGGAATAATTTCCCACAACAGGATACGCCCCACGGTCGTATTAAACCGTTTTCCCTCCATTCGAACGATAATTCTGGCATGAAGATCAACGGCCTGTGCATCGTATGCACATCGAACTTCTTCCGCATTTGCAAATAGTTTACCTTGGCCTCTGGACCCGGAAATCCCTCTTGTCATGTAATAGATGCCAAGAACAATATCCTGACTCGGCACAATGATAGGGCTCCCATTTGCAGGAGAAAGAATATTATTGCTGGACAGCATCAATATTCTGGCCTCTATCTGGGCCTCCACGGAAAGGGGAATGTGAACCGCCATCTGATCGCCGTCAAAGTCTGCATTAAATGCCGTACATACGAGCGGGTGAAGCTGCAAAGCCTTGCCTTCAATGAGAATCGGTTCAAACGCCTGAATTCCCAGCCGGTGAAGCGTGGGCGCCCGGTTTAATAAAACCGGGTACTCCTTTACCACATCATCTAAAGTGTCCCAAACCTCCGGGACCTCTCTTTCCACCATCTTCTTGGCACTCTTTACCGTGGATACGAGTCCTTTTTGCTCAAGACGATAATAAATAAACGGCTTGAACATCTCTAAGGCCATCTGTTTGGGCAAACCGCACTGGTGTAGTCTGAGATCCGGTCCTATGGTAATAACGGTACGGCCGGAATAATCCACCCTTTTGCCCAGCAGATTCTGTCGGAAACGCCCCTGTTTACCTTTCAATGTATCACTAAGAGACTTTAACGGTCGTTTGTTGGTTCCCATAATCGCTCTGCCGTGCCGGCCGTTGTCGAAAAGAACATCCACTGACTCCTGGAGCATCCTTTTTTCATTCCGAACGATAATGTCGGGAGCCTTTAATTCGATAAGCCGTTTTAACCGATTATTGCGGTTAATGACCCTGCGATACAGGTCATTCAAATCAGATGTCGCAAATCTTCCGCCTTCCAGAGGGACAAGGGGCCGTAAATCCGGCGGCAGAACCGGAATAACATCCATTATCATCCAGGTCGGATCATTTCCAGACTGCCTGAATGCTTCGACAATCTTGAGCCGTTTGGACAGTTTTTGTCGCTTTGTCATAGAACGAGTGGAACTAATATCAACTCTCAGTTCCTTATACACCGCATCGAGATCAATTTTCCCCAGTAGTTTTTTGACAGCCTCGGCTCCGATCCCGGCTTCGAATGCTGTCCCGTAAACCTCACATGCTTCTCGATATTTTTCTTCGGTTAGAAGTTGGTTCTGGTTAAGATCAGTATCCTTGGGGTCAACCACAATATAACTGTCAAAATAAATCACTTTTTCAAGACTTTTTAACGTCAAATCGAGCAGATTACCGATCTTGCTCGGAAGGCTCCTCAAAAACCATATATGGGAACACGGCGTGGCGAGTTCGATGTGCGCCATTCGCTCTCTACGCACCTTGGATTGAATAACCTCCACACCGCATTTTTCACAAATAACCCCCCTGTGTTTCATCCGCTTGTACTTGCCGCAGTTGCATTCGTAATCCTTTGTGGGACCGAATATCTTGGCACAAAAAAGACCGTCGCGTTCCGGTTTAAACGTTCGATAATTGATGGTTTCCGGCTTCTTAATCTCCCCGTGGGACCATTTTAAAATCTGCGCGGGAGATGCCAGGGAAATTTTAACCCCGGAATAAAGTTTTGGATCGGTCGGTTTCGTAAAAAAATCGTATATGGTTTCCATGGATTAATTTCCTTCCATAAGGGTTATATCCAAACCCAAACTCTTCAACTCTTTTGTCAAAACCTTGAATGACTCGGGCAAGCCCGGGTCTAATGTATTCTGACCTTTTACAATCTTTTCATACATACGAGTCCTGCCTGCCATGTCATCCGACTTTACGGTTAAAAATTCTTGAAGCGCATTGGCAGCTCCATAAGCCTCCATGGCCCAGACTTCCATTTCACCAAGGCGCTGGCCTCCGAACTGGGCCTTTCCGCCAAGGGGTTGCTGTGTCACCAGTGAATAGGGACCGATAGACCGGGCGTGAATCTTGTCATCAACCAAGTGATGGAGTTTCAACACATACATCGTACCCACGGTAATCTTTTCTTTAAAAGCCTCTCCGGTGCGCCCGTCGTACAAGGTAGTTTGAGCAGCTGTGGGAAGTCCTGCCTCCACAAGAAGAGACTTGATTTCATCCTCTTTGGCACCATCAAAAACCGGTGTAGCCATGTGAACGCCGTCTCTATAATTGTCTGCATATTCATACAGGTCTTCATCATCAAAGGCATCTATCATTTCCTGGGTGGACGGTTCAGAGAATATTCGTTTGAGTTTCTCTCGAATGGCTTGTGTTTTCCTTTGTTTCAGGAGGGTGTTAAGCTGATCCCCAAGGCCTTTTGCAGCCCAACCCAAATGAATTTCCAGAACCTGCCCCACATTCATCCTCGACGGGACTCCAAGGGGATTCAGAATCATATCAACCTGGGTACCGTCTTCAAAATAAGGAAGGTCTTCCTGTGGAAGGATTCTCGACACCACCCCTTTGTTACCGTGTCGGCCTGCCATTTTGTCACCTACGGACAACTTGCGCTTCATGGCCACGTAGACCTTAACCATTTTGATTACGCCGGGTGGAAGGTCATCCCCTTTTTCGAATCTGGCGATACTTTCCTCAAAGGACTTTCTGCAAAGTTCACATTGCTTTCTATATCGCTCAAGAATATCATGGACCTGTTCGGTCAGTTCGGGGCTTTTAAGCTCAATCCCCTCGATCTGCGCCAGGGATATCTGGGCCAGAAGCTCGGTATCTATCTTGCTCCCTTTTGCAATCAGAACCTTCTTGCCTTTTTTCAGGGAGTTAAGACATTCCTGGCCGGCAAGCAATTTTTCAAGCCGTGTATAAACCACGTCCTTAATTATGGCAAGCTTATCATCTTGGTTTCTTTTAAACGCGGCAATCTTTTGATCCTCGATAAAACGAGTGCGGTCATCTTTCTCAACACCACGCCGGGAAAACAGCTTTGCATCCACAACGATCCCATGAACACCGGGCGGCATTCGTAAAGAACTGTCTTTTACATCTCCGGCTTTTTCTCCAAATATGGCCCTTAAAAGCTTTTCTTCAGGAGAAAGTTGTGTTTCACCTTTGGGCGTAATTTTTCCCACCAGAATATCTCCGGGACCAACTTCAGCGCCAAGCCTTATAATGCCGCTGTCATCCAGATCTTTTAAGGCTTCATCGCCAACATTTGGAATGTCGCGCGTGATGTCTTCTTTCCCCAGCTTGGTATCTCTGGCCACAACATCAAACTCTTCAATTTGCACAGATGTATACACGCCCTCACGGTGAAGCCTTTCGCCCACCAGAATCGAGTCCTCAAAATTATATCCACCCCACGGCATGAACGCCACCATTATGTTTTTGCCCAAGGCAAGTTCGCCCTTTTCTGTGGCAGGCCCGTCCGCAATAATCTCTCCGGCCTTGACTTTTTGTCCCTTTCTGACAATGGGGCGTTGATTGAAGCATGTATTCTGATTACTCCGTATAAATTTTGAAAGCTCGTAAACTGTCACAGGCACTTTTGAATCTTCATCGTCTTCGGACCCATGTTTTAAAACAATGCGGGAAGCCTCAACATCTACCACCTCGCCATCATGCCGTGCAACTAACGTAACGCCTGAATCTCTGGCCACCACGCCTTCAACACCCGTGCCCACCAAAGGCGCCCGACTTACAAGCAAAGGGACCGCCTGGCGCTGCATATTCGATCCCATCAACGCCCGGTTTGCATCATCATTTTCCAAAAAGGGAATCAAGGATGCGGAAACACTTACCAGCTGGTTGGGGGAGATATCCATCAGCTCAATATCTTCGGACTTGACCATCATGAATTCCCCTTCTACCCGTGACGTTACCAAGGGCTTGACAAATCTTTTATTTTCGTCGAGAGGTGCGTTGGCCTGGGCAATCGGGTGATCTTTTTCTTCAAAAGCACTCAAAAACTTAACATTCTTCAACACAGTTGCATCTTCTACAATACTGTATGGCGTTTCAATAAATCCATACTCATTAACCCTGGCATACGTGCCTAATGAAACAATAAGACCGATATTGGGGCCTTCCGGTGTCTCTATGGGACATATCCGTCCGTAATGTGACGGATGCACATCCCTAACCTCAAAGCCGGCTCGTTCACGGGTTAATCCCCCCGGACCCAGGGCGCTTAAACGCCGCTTGTGGGTCGTTTCTGAAAGCGGGTTGGTCTGATCCATGAATTGGCTGAGCTGGCTGGTCCCGAAAAATTCCTTAACAACGGCGGAAACCGGCTTTGAATTTGCAAGATCGTGCGGCATAAGCGCATCGACTTCCTGTAGACTCATCCGTTCTTTAATGGCTCGTTCCATTCGAACCAGTCCGATACGATACTGGTTTTCCAAAAGTTCACCAACAGCGCGCACCCTTCTATTCCCAAGATGATCGATGTCATCAACAGGCCCCTGTGTATCTTTCAGCTTTATAAGGGTTTTGGCCGTAAGGAGTATATCCTCTTTTCTGAGTGTTCTTAAGTCGATGGAAGAGTTAATGCCCAATCGAAGGTTAATCTTCATGCGACCGACACCGGAAAGATCGTAATAGGAAGACTTGAAAAACATATGGTCAATAAAATCCTGGGCTACTTCCAGTGTTGCAGGATTGCCGGGTCGGAGCCTTCGATATATCTCAATAAGGGCGTCCTCTTTTGTTTCGACCTTATCCAAAATCAGGGTTTTCTGGATGGAGTCACTACTGGTTGCCCCATCGATGAGTAAAAGTTCAAATTCATTTATTCCAGCTTCAGACAAAGCTTGAAAAATTTCTTGGGTAAAAACTTGGTTGCATGATACAATGATCTCTCCACTATCAGGGTGGAAGATTGCCTTTGAAAATACCTTGTCGACAATATCTTCAACACTTATTGGAATCAATTCCAAATTGGCGGATTTAAGCTTTTTAATCGCGGCTTTAGTATACACACGCCCTTTTAGAACAATAACCTCGCCCGTTTCAGGGTCTGTAATATCACTGCTGGCGCGCTGCCCTCGCAGGGAATTTTCATCAAACTTCTTGAATATTTGTTCGCCATGCACAATAAACTTTTCTGTTTCATAAAAATAAGACAGAATGTCTTCGGAAGTATATCCAATGGCTTTATAAAGGATTGTAATAGGAAACTTACGCCGCCTGTCGATCCGAATATAAACAATGCCTTTATGATCGATCTCCATATCGATCCATGATCCCCGTACCGGAATGATCCTGGAGGTGTAAATAACCTTGCCGCTCGAATGTGTCTTGCCTTTATCATGATTGAAAAACACACCTGAAGATCTATGGAGTTGGCTTACGACCACACGTTCGGTTCCGTTTATGATGAACGTGCCACTGTCTGTCATTAAGGGAATTGTTCCAAAATAAATCTCCTGCTCTTTAATATCACGGATATTCGTCACTCCGGTATCCTTATCAATATCATATACCACAAGCCTGACCGTGATTCGAACAGGAATTTCGTAGGTCATTCCCCTGTTTATACACTCCTTAATACCGTGCTTAACCTCCGCGAATCTGTAAGATACGAATTCAAGGGAAGCACTTCCGGTAAAATCTTTTATGGGGAATACGGACTTAAATACCGCCTGCAGGCCCACATCTTTACGTTTTTCCGGAGGAACATCCATTTGCAAAAACCGGCCGTATGATTCCCGTTGAACCGCGATAAGATTAGGAATATCAATGATCTTTTCTATCTTGCCGAAGTTTTTTCTTTTACGTTTATTTGCCAAAGTCCTTTCTGACATGAAATCTCCGATATATTATATTTTGGTTATGGGTTATAAGATCAAGAATATTTTGCTCTGTGTCCTATAACCCATAACCTATTACAAGTTAGTTCGCTTAGCCTCGCCTGCCATTATAGACTCGCCCGCCAGTTAGGCAAGGCGGATAGGGGCACAAGCGCGCAGGTCGCAATTGGAATACTTGAATAATAGTTTTTGGGGAAATGGAAAAGTGGATTACTTTAAAATTCCTTTTGAAAGAAAATTAAATAGATAAATAACATTCTTTTATTATCAATATCTTAACATTACACATATTAAGTTAAAAGTTAAGTCTCAAAATCCCTTTGTTTTTTCCGCTGACAGCGGATGGAATTTCCAAAACGGTTACTTTATTTCAACCTGAGCACCGGCTTCTTCGAGCTGGCTCTTGATTTTTTCAGCATCCTCTTTAGAAATGCCTTCCTTAACAGGCTTTGGAACCTCATCGACCAGGGTCTTGGCATCCTTTAAACCCAGACCTGTAATCGCCCTGACTTCCTTGATCACCTGAATCTTCTTATCGCCAAACGTTGTAAGAATAACGTCGAATTCGGTTTTTTCTTCAACCGCCGCGCCACCGGCATCCCCGGGAAGAGCAGCCGCTACCGCAACAGGTGCGGCTGCAGAAACACCGAATTTTTCTTCCATCTCCTTAACCAACTCAGACAGTTCAAGCACCGTCATGTTTGCTATAAATTCAATTACATTCTCTTTGGTAATATCCGCCATTTTATTTTTCCTCCAATTTAACTTTCAATTAATTAATGTTTTTCTATTTGTGTCGAATATCAGACCGTTTCTTTCTGTTCCTTGAGGGCCTGCAATAGGTTTAAAAACTTTATCGGTATAGCGTTGAGAATTCTGACAAAACCTGTCGGAACAGCATTGGCGACAGACAGGAATTGTCCTAAAAGAACCTCGCGGGGAGGAAGAGCCGATACCGACTTGATGGCGTTTAAATCGATCACCTTGCCGTTCATAACACCGGTTTTAATTTCAAGCTTTTTATTCTCGTTAGAAAATTTTATCAAAACCTTTGCAGGTGCAATGGGGTCGTCATAGCTTAGCGCAACGGCACTCGGACCTTTAAAACACTCTTTAATCAATTCCACATGCGTCTCTGGGCAAGCTCTGATAAGAAGCGAATTCTTTGCCACCTTATATTCAATTTCAAACTCTCTGAGCTTCCTTCGCAAATCATTCATTTCTGCAACATCGAGTCCTTTACAATCCGTAACGATGACAACTTTGGACCTTGCAAATTTTTCATGCAGCTTTTTTACAATCTCTTTCTTTTTTTCCAGCTTCACAACTTACAACACCTCCTTCCTTAATCCGCAAAAACCAGAGGTAACAACTTATCAATATAGAATGTCTCGGTAGGCCGGCAATGCCGATTAAACACAAAACAAGTGCACCTACGGTCTTTGACAGAAATTATTTAATTCGGAAACAATATGCAAACTATCCATTCAGGCTCTCATTACCCGGACAAGCCGGAAAAGTTACAAGTGAGCTAAAGTTTGAAGTGAACTAAAGTTAAGGAGTCGCCTTGCTCCGACTTTTAAACAAATTGGCAGTATTCCTTAATTTTAGGCACTTTAGATCACTTTAGGCACTTCACACTTAATTGTCTAAGCAATTTTTTGCCATAAAAAACACAAAAATAATTACTAAGCGCCTAAAGTGAACTAGAGTTTGAAATGCCTATATGGAAGCAGACTTATTTGATTAAATCCTTGACACTGGCCGCATCTACCTTAATGCCAGGTCCCATGGTTGTTGAAATGGCGATACCTTTCAGATAAGTGCCCTTGCTTGAAGCCGGTTTGAGACGAACAATAGTTTCTAAAAAGGCGGCAGCATTCTCCACAATCTTCTCTACCCCGAAAGAAACTTTACCCATTGGAACATGGACAATTCCGGCTTTTTCAACCTTGAAATCAATTTTTCCTGCTTTTAGCTCTTGGACCGCTGTCGCTACATCGAAAGTTACGGTTCCGGTTTTTGCATTGGGCATGAGCCCTCTGGGACCGAGCAGCCTTCCTATCTTTCCAACAGAACCCATCATGTCGGGAGTAGCAACAGCTTTGTCAAAGCCGAACCACCCATTTTTAATTTTTTCTATTAATTCGTCATTCCCGGAAAAATCAGCACCCGCTTCCAATGCCTCTTTTTCCTTTTCCCCTTTAGCAAATACCAGGACTTTTACTTCCCTGCCAAGACCATTGGGCAGAACCACAGTCCCTCGAACCATCTGATCGGCATGCCTTGGATCCACACTCAGACGAACAGCAACATCAACGGTCTCATCAAAGTTAGCATAAGAAGAATTGATTGCTAATTTGACAGCATCGCTAAGAATATGCTTTGTTCCAGCATCTACATCTTTAATCGATTTTAAATATTTTTTACCCCGCTTCGGCATGTTTTTTGTTCACTCCTTGTTTACATGTTTCGCATTTAGGGTTAAGATTTTTTAAAAGCCCGTAACATCTTCCTTTAAACGATATCAATTCCCATACTTCTGGCCGTTCCGGCGATAATACTAGTTGCAGCACTCAAATCATTTGCATTTAAGTCAACCATTTTCTGATTTGCGATCTCTTCAACCTGCTTTTGAGTCACACTCCCGACTCTCTCGCGTTTTGGATCGCCGGCGCCTTTTGCTATTTTTGCCGCTTTCTTCAAAAGCACGGATGCAGGAGGTGTTTTGGTTATAAAAGTAAATGATCTGTCCTGATAGACAGTAATAACCACAGGTATGATCATACCTTCATCATTTGCAGTCCTGGCATTAAAAGCCTTACAAAAATCCATTATATTGACGCCATGCTGTCCAAGTGCTGGACCAATCGGGGGAGATGGATTGGCTTGACCGGCAGTTACCTGTAATTTTATCTGTGCCATAATCTTTTTTGCCATTTTTTAACATCACTCCTGTAATTTTGCTTGATGAATTCGATTTTATACTAATTTATCACATCTTTGTAACCTGTACAAATTCCAGTTCCACCGGTGTTGAACGGCCAAAAATGCTCACCAGAACCCTTATTTTACCCTTTTCCGGATTGACTTCGTCCACGGTACCGTTAAAATTTTTAAAAGGACCGTCTATTACACGAATCTCGTCTCCGATCTCAAAAAAATATTTGGGTTGTGGTTTGAGTTTCCCGGCCTCCATCCGATTCAAAATCTGTTCGGCCTCTTCATCTGAAATCGGTGTCGGCTTCTCCCGACCCCCCAAGAATCCGGTCACCTTGGCGGTATTATTCACAATATGCCAGGTTTCATCATCGAGTTCCATCCTAACCAATATATATCCCGGATAGAACTTTCGGGATGATGTTTTTCTTTTACCTTTTACAAGCTCGACAATCTCTTCTGTGGGAACCAGCACCTCACCAAATTTTTCGGATAGAGATAAAGATGCAATTCGCTCTTCAAGTGCAGTTTTGACCTTGCTTTCAAACCCCGAATAAACATGGACGATATACCATTTAAGAGCCAATTTTACCTTCTCCTCATTTAATGAAGCACCACACGAATCAGGCTTGACAACCCGATATCAACCACTCCAAGAAAGGATGCTATTATCATAGTTAAAATAATAACAACAACGGTAGAGCCCAACGTCTGTTTTCGTGTCGGCCATACAACCTTCTTTAGCTCTACTTTTACTTCTCTTAAGAATTGGACTCCCTTGTTTATATAATTTTTAATCTTCCCTGGCTCGGTCTTTTTTCTGGTTAACGCTTTGGTCTGTGATACAGAAGACCTTTTTCTAACTTCCCCAACAGAACCTGTAAACAGGGTGGTCTTTTTAACGGCGACATCATTTTTTAAACGGGGTGATGTCGCTCCGGCGTCACTTTGTTTTTTCTTCTTCTTGGCGTTTAAAGTTTTTTTCCTCTGTAACCGTGCCATGGTGCTCCTAACATCACAAAATTCAAAGTGCATGATGTCATGCTTCCATGCGATTCAAGCTTTGAATTTTTTATTAAAAATGATTTGGCAGGCCAGGAGGGATTCGAACCCCCAACACCCGGATTTGGAGTCAGACGCTCTACCGTTAGAGCTACTGGCCTGCAAAATACCTTTAGAATAAAAATGGTTATTTGCTCTCTTTATGTAGAGTGTGTCTCCTGCAAAATCGACAATATTTGCTAAATTCTTTTACTCTATAATTTCGCTCACAACACCTGCACCGACCGTCCGTCCGCCTTCCCTGATGGCAAACCTCAATTCTTTTTCCATGGCTATCGGTGTTATCAGATCTGCCGTAATCGTTATATTGTCACCGGGCATTACCATCTCTACACATCCGTGGTCCGAAAATAAAACTGCGGCCGGTATCCACTGAAAAACGGGGTGTGACGACCCCCTTCCTCTTTGCTCAAAATGTATACCTCGGCCTTGAACTTCGTGTGAGGCTCAATCGAACCCGGTATCGCTACCACCTGGCCGCGCTCAACCTCATCACGCTTGGTACCCCGCATTAATACCCCGATGTTGTCTCCGGCGCGTCCCTCATCCAAAAGCTTCCGGAACATCTCTACTCCCGTACACACCGTCTTCATGGTCGGACGAATCCCTACAATCTCAACATTATCCCCCACATGAATAATACCTCGCTCAACACGACCCGTCACAACCGTACCCCGTCCCGATATGCTGAAAACATCCTCTATGGGCATCAAAAACGGCTTGTCTATATCACGCTTGGGCTCAGGGATAAACGTGTCTACCGCTTCCAGCCTCACTGTCAGAATCATCACTCTCCAACGCCTTCAATGCACTCCCGCGAATGATCGGAATGTCATCTCCTGGAAACTCATACTTGTCCAACAACTCCCGAAGCTCCAACTCAACAAGCTCTATAAGCTCCTCATCATCCACCATATCACATTTGTTTAAAAATACCACAATCTGAGGAACCCCGACCTGACGCGCCAGTAGTATGTGCTCACGGGTCTGAGGCATGGGACCGTCATCCGCACCCACCACCAAAATGGCCCCGTCCATCTGCGCCGCCCCGGTGATCATGTTCTTGATGTAATCCGCATGACCCGGACAATCCACATGAGCATAA
>JAFDEW010000225.1 GCA_019310125.1 Deltaproteobacteria bacterium
ACTGTTTTTTTCATATACCCGGCTACGGCTCGGTATCTTCGTGAACCGCCCGGTGCGGACCCGCATGCCGGGTGGTGTGGGGGCTGGGGGTTAAAAACCCCCGGCTACCCGATTAAAAACATATAATACCTAAAATCTCGGATGGAACTTCATCGATTGGGTGAAATGGATGCCGGGTGTTGTGGCCGGTATGCTTAAGATATTTTTAAACCTCTAAAAACAAAGGGGGATACAAATGTTTTGTTATCAATGTGAACAGACGGCAAAAGGTACGGGATGTACGGTTCTGGGTGTTTGCGGTAAAAAACCCGAGGTGGCGGCGTTGCAGGATCTGCTTCTCTACACGCTGATGGGACTCTCCCAGGTCGCCGTAG
Source organism: Deltaproteobacteria bacterium (assembly GCA_019310125.1). Classification (GTDB taxonomy): domain Bacteria; phylum Desulfobacterota; class Desulfobacteria; order Desulfobacterales; family UBA11574; genus S5133MH16. The sequence continues at coordinate 375 of JAFDEW010000225.1, forward strand.
AGGGGCGAAAAGCAGGGGTCACCGATCCGGACGTTAATATTTTTACGGTTAAAGCGGCTTTTTCCACGTTGACCAATGTGGATTTTGACCCTGATCGCTTCTTGACGTTGATTCATGAGGCTGCAGAGAAGCGGGATCAGCTCAAACAAAAGGTTAAAGCGGCCGGCGGAAATGTGGATCTCCCCGACGGCCCCGCATATTTCAAACCTCGAGTTGCTTTGGAAGACTTGATTAAGCAAGGGGAGTCGGTGGGTCTAAAATCCTATCCGGGTGATAATCCCGACATTCTCTCTTTGAAACACACGGTTCTTTTTGGCATCAAAGGGGTCAGCGCCTATGCGGACCACGCCCAGATTTTAGGTGAAGAGGATGACACGGTGTATGCTTACGTGCATGAAGGTCTGGCGGCCATTCAGCGGGACGATTTAAGTTTGGACGACTGGGTGGGCCTGACCCTCGGGTGTGGTAAAGCCGCGCTCAAGGCCATGGAGCTTCTGGATGCCGGAAACACTGGCGTTTACGGTCATCCGGTGCCGACCCGGGTCCCCCTCGGCCACAAGAAAGGGAAAGGCATTTTGGTGTCGGGACATGATTTGAAGGATCTGGAAGCGCTTCTCAAGCAGACCCAAGGCAAAGGCATTTTCATCTATACCCATGGTGAGATGCTGCCGGCCCATGGCTACCCCAAGTTGAAGCAATACGACCATTTTTACGGCCAGTTCGGTACGGCCTGGCAAAAGCAGATCAAAGAATTTGCAGAATTTCCCGGCGCCATTTTGATGACCACCAACTGTATCCAAAGGCCCAAGAACGAATACAAGGACAACATATTTACGAGCGGCATGGTCGGCTGGCCAGGGGTTCCGCACATTTCGGACTTAAATTTTCAACCCGTGATCGACAGGGCCCTGGCCCTGCCCGGCTTCCCGGAAGATGAAACCGGCCGGTCGGTTACCGTGGGCTTTGCCCACAACGCCGTTTTGGGGGTTGCGGACAAGGTCATCGAGGCGGTCAAGGCCGGTGACATTCGGCACTTCTTTCTGGTGGCCGGCTGCGACGGCGCAAAGCCCGGGCGCAATTATTACACCGAGTTTGTGGAAAAGGTTCCCAAAGACTGTATCGTTTTGACCCTGGCGTGCGGCAAGTATCGCTTTTTTGACAAAGATCTCGGCGATATCGGCGGGATCCCCCGGCTCCTGGATGCGGGTCAGTGCAATGATGCCTACTCGGCCGTGCAGATCGCCGTGGCCCTTTCCAACGCCTTTAACGTGGATGTGAATGACCTGCCGCTGTCTTTGATCATATCCTGGTATGAGCAGAAAGCGGTTTGCGTTCTGTTGGCGCTGTTGCATTTGGGCATCAAGGGGATCCGGCTCGGCCCGTCGCTTCCGGCGTTTCTAACCCCCAACGTGCTCGAAACACTGGTGAAAAACTTCGACATCAAACCCATTGCCACGCCGGATGAGGATCTCAAGGCCATTTTGGGATAACCTTGATCCGTTTGGAACAAAACAATAAAGAAAGCGTGGTATATCCTTTGGATGCCACGCTTTTCCATTTTACGCGGACCATGGATTCGTCAAGGGCATCCATGAGTGGTTATGGCCTCTATGAAGACAACTACAGCCAATTTAAATATTTGCCTTGACTTTATATCATATATGGAAAATCTTCATTCATTTTATAAAGGACTTCTCTGAATCTTCCATACTTTCTTGCCGGAAAACTGTATGATTATATAGATTGGCTGTTTACGGATTAACGGGTTTGACGGTAAAAATATCTCAAGGGAAAAGGAACGAGAACCAAACAACTGTAATGGTCGAACATCAATATGATCTTTTATGATTAAGAAACATAAAACCCCAGGGCCGTCCCTAAAGTTCCTCCGCAGATCTTCTCCGTGCAACAATTTTCCAGGCCTATGGATTTTTATCCGGACAATTTTCCAGTATCATGAACTATAATCAGCATCATATCACGGAATTATTCAAACAGTATGCCGGGTTACAGCAAAATATGTTGCGCAGACCGGATACCGGACAACCGCAGGCCGCAACCCGGCTTTTTAAGCGGTTGCTGGATCGTTTTCATAACGAAACAGATGTCTCCATTTTGTTGCAGGCATTACCGGACCCTTTCTAAGGATTCGACACGACATTCAAACCCTGTTTGATCCCAACACCATTACCTGCATACCCGTGGACGGTACCTGTCACCGTCTCCCTTCCGGCCATTGGTGCAATCTTTGCGGGGTATGCTGTCAGATCGGAGGCATACTGCCGGATCCGCCAACAGGTGTTGTTTATCCGGATCACTGGGTTGGCTTGCTTTCCGGTGACACCCTTGAAAATCAACAACTCTGCCCATTTCTGTTCCAGTACTTAGGTGAACCGCGCTTTTTTTGCGCCATCCATAATATCAAACCGGTCACCTGCCGTGTTTTTGACCGGGAAGACTGCCGCCGACGTCTCCAAGACCGGGGCCTTCACGGTGATGTAGAGCTTTAACGCAGATTTCTCACAAACTTGATTCGTCCATTTGCAGGCCGAAGATCCCGAGCATCGCGGTTGGGTGAAACAAAATCCCTATTTGATGATTTTTCCAGGATGTGTAGGCTGTCTTTTCATTTTATCAAAACTAAAAACCCAAATATGAAAAAGGCTTATCTTTTTGGATCATATGCTAACTTGGATATCTCACGAGTGCGAGGCGTTCATTTGCATGGCATTCAAGGGCGCAGCCGTAGTAGACTATTGTAAGTCCTGTTGAGTTGATGCCGGTTTTATTCCGCATGTAAGGCATCAAGCACAGCGCGTGGATTTTTTGATGCAATACGCAATAATGCCTTAGCCGGACCTCCCGGTTTCCTTCTACCCTGTTCCCAATTCTGCAAGGTTCGAACACTGACCCCTATCATAAGAGCGAATTCACTTTGTGAAACATTGAGTTTCTCTCTTACGGTCTTGATTTCAGGCGGCTTGATTTCATAAACCCGGCTTGGCACTTTATGTCCAGCCTTGATCTCGCCAGCTTCTTTGATACTGGCAACTAATTTTTCAAAATGGTCCTTTTTCATGATAACAACTCCTTAACCATTTTACGGAGCAGCTTGAGCTGATCTGTGGTCAGGTCTTCTTGTTCAGTCTTTTTATATGGAAAAAGCATAAAAATAGTGTCGGGAGGACTCCAATAGTAAATGACCCGCAATGCTCCGCGTTTTCCTTTACCCGGAAGACTCCAACGAATTTTCCGTAAACCTCCACTTCCTCGGATCAAATTTCCGGCACCCGGCCGGAGCATCAACACTGTTTGCAGCATCCGATATTTGTCGTCCGGGAGCAGGCGTTGAATTTCCTTAGTAAAAATGGAAGTTTCGATGAATATCATAATAGCATTATACGCCTCTGGCGTATAATGTCAAGGTTGCTATCCTTTTTACTTGATTGGCCAACAAGTGTTGTTTATCCGGATCACTGGTTTGGCTTGCTTTCCGGTGACACCCTTGAAAATCAACAACTCTGCCCATTTCTGTTTCAGTACTTCGGTGAACCGCGCTTTTTTTGCGCCATCCATAATATCAAACCGGTAACCTGCCGTGTTTTTGGCCGGGAAGACTGCCGCCGACGCCTCGAAGACCGGGGCCTTCACGGGAATCCCTAACTTTGCAAAAGTTCAGGATGCCGTAAGTCCAAGGCGTCCAAGGGTGACGCTGTAGTAAGGCTACTGCGAACCCTTGGCAACGAAGGAATTACGGTACCATGTGCTTTCCCGACCTGTTGGCTCGTAGCTGAAAGCGAAGCCCAAAGGGTTAAAAAAATGCCTTCATGAAACGTTTTTTCCTGAAATTCACGCTGGGTTTATTCCAAAAGCTTCTGTATGATCTGGTGCCAAAACTTGAGTAATTACCTAAATATAATATATTTTTGGCATATTTTTTATGCAAAGATAGGGTAATGCAGGGTTTTAACGTAGACTTCTCACAAGCTTGATTCGTCCATTTGCAGGCCGAAGATCCTGGGCATCGCGTTTGGGTGAAACGAAATTCCTCAATTATCAGACGCCACATGAAGTCTTTTACAGTATTATTCGTGGTGCACTTGCAACTTGAATTCAGCAGTAATCTTTAATCTGAGTTTCTTACAGATTTGTTGGAGATAACACAGGTTTAGCACCTAATTCCATCACTACAAGATATTGTATAGGCGGCAAATATGAAAAGCGTAGACTTTTTACCTCAATCCACGCTTTCCGATTCATAGGTCTGATTGAACAATGATAGCCGTAGTGTTCACCTTGAGGTTCGCAGCCGGTGGTACGGATAGATGGTCGGAGTCTTCATCGTTTGATCGATTACATCAGAAATTCTCCAAGTGATAACAGCAACCTTTGCAGCGCCTGTCCCCTGTTTATGCCTAATGTCAACCGACCATGCAATCCTGGTTCATCTGAAAAACTTCCATCATGATCGAATGATCGATCATGTTGACCCCGTGAGCTAAGGCATCAACCAGATCC
>JAFDEW010000226.1 GCA_019310125.1 Deltaproteobacteria bacterium
TACGGTTCCGTCTGAAAAATATTCTTTTTTTACAACATGGGCGCTATTAACCATGCTTTCTATTTTAGACATAATTATATCATTTTTGCCCGCATAATCACCGACAACTGTGGCGCCATGGATTCTGATCCCTTTTACGAGTTCAAGGATTTTTCGGCAGGCATCCAGGGTTGCATCTTTTAAAGCAGATGAACGTGCCTGGACACGGTTAGGGAGCTTATCATCAAGAATCCCGATCCCTTTTGCTTGAATTACTCCTCTGCTCCAGTTAATGACTCCTTTTGTCTTCTGTTCAACAACATCCTGGCCCCGATATTCGCTACCATATCCAACAGAAGAAATTATCAGAAGAAACATAAGTGCCAAAGCAAAAGTCGGCTGATTTTTCATGATAATTCTCCGAGCTATTTTTTAATTGTCGGGTTTTTCAAAATACTGTTTTTTTTCAGAGGCCGACCCAGCGGAACATATCTCTGAGAATTTTTCTAACCACACTGATTTAATTACTGAATTTTGTCAATAAAAAATGATCTATATTCTTGGATCCGGGACAGGGCGTCTTTTTGGGTTGAAATCTGTTTGATGGATTCACGGAATCTACTACTGTAACGCAATCCCTTGACAAACCAACCGAGCCTGCTGCGCATCATCCGGATTGCCCGCTGCTCTCCAAAATATGTTACAGAAAATTTAACGTATTGAATCATAACTTCAAAACGCCGGGATGGGTCAGGCAATGAGACTTTATTATTCCGGATTAGCTCAAGCGCCTGAGAAAAAATCCAGGGATTTCCGATGGCCGCTCTGCCGATCATGACGGCATCACATCCGGTCTGGTTTTGCATCTTCAACACATCTTCAGGCCTTACGATGTCTCCGTTTCCTATTACAGGAATTGAAGCAGTATTTTTAATAGCGGCAATCAGAGACCAGTCAGCCTTGCCCCGGAACCCTTGAGTTGCAGTACGCGGGTGCACTGTAATTGCATCCACACCGCATGCTTGAGCGATTTTAGCTATTTTTAAGGCCTGGCCGCCGGAACTGTCCCAACCGGTTCTTATTTTTACCGTCAATGGAATTTTTACCGTTCTGCGGATTGCCTGAAGAATTTTCTCAACCTTTTGGGGCTCTTTCATAAGGGCCGCGCCTGAGCCGGATTTCAGCACTTTTTTTACCGCACAGCCAAGATTGATGTCCAGGATGTCAGCTCCCGAGGATTCAACGATGGTTGCTGCTTGGGCCATGAGCGAACGATCCGAACCGAATATCTGAACGGACAAGGGTTTTTCTGCAGGTTGGCTGCGGAGCAATTCATGCGTTTTGACCGAGTTGTAAACCAGACCGTGGGAACTGATCATTTCCGAGCAGACCAGGGCACAACCTGCTTCTTTGGCCAGCAGCCGGAAGGGCAGATTGGTAATCCCTGCAAGCGGGGCTAACACCGTGATATTATCAAGTGCAACGGAACCTATTTTCATTTTATCGGCAACTTTTTTTGGGAAGTCGGATTCGCATAGCAAAACAGGCAGTTGTGATAGCATGGGTGCAGGTGATAAGATCCTATATCTACGGACACCATGCATCCGCATCCGTGCGTTACCCTCTGGCCGGTATCTTTTTTAAAACTAAGATTGCCCCCGAAAATTTTCACCAAAAGATCGTTTGGAATACATGAACTTTTTTTTATGTTTGAATCTGAGGGCAGGGCGTTGAGTACGTCTTTTTCACAACAGGTATACAGATCAATGTTTTTTTCGGAAAGTTCTTTTTCCATTTTCATTAATATTGCCTTTTTTGTTTTCAGCGGCGGATCCACAAACGAAAATTTTGGCAGGCAGGCGATCCGCTTTTTAATTTTTGGATAATGGTCCATGAAGCTTGTGATACATCTGGTCACACCGCATTGGCAAGCCCTGGCGGCAATCCGGGTAAAATCATTCAAATTATCCTGAACTTCTTTTTCATGGAATTTAAAAAAACAGATGGGATCAAATCTCCAGTTAACCGCTCCGGCGCCAAAATTTCGACAAAGCGCTTCTATTTGATCCAGACGCTGGGTTAGCGGCGGCACACGAGGTTCAAGTAAGGATGAATTCGAATTTATGGTAAAATTGAAAAAAAGATTGTATCCCATGGATAAGAGCTTTTGGCCAAATCCGCCCTTGATGAAGGGCGCAAAATTTTTTGACCAGAATACAAGGGTGTGAACGTTGTCAGGGGTGGCTGCTATCCTGGACTTTTTCCGGTTATATGGATTAATAACATCAAAAAAACCCTTATCAATCTGATTGATGAACCAATCCATGTAAAATGCCGGAATATCGGTTCGCCTGGAGGCAGAAATAACGATTTGAGGTGATGGTTTCATAAAAAAATCTTATTTTTTCTTCAGATCTGCTAATGATATCACCTTTCCGGCATTCGGTGTTTGGGATTTTTTTTGTTTTTCTCCGGAAGGATCAGGCTCTGTGGGACAAACTACCGGCTCCAGACGTACTCTCTTGCCACCCATGGTAAACTCCTGACCGTCGATATAAATGTCCCGCAGGATCCAGGTCGCCACCTGAACAGGCACCTGAAGCATAAGTAATTTGACATGGTACCAATCCTTTTTTACATCCGGAGCAATCTCTTCTATTCTGGCGAATGATAGGGGTTGATCTTCAAGATATATCAGTACAACGTCATTTTCCTTTGCCATGATACTGTCCTTTCTAAAAACCGGATACAATGGTATTCACTGGTTACATTTATGTCCTGAAGAGTCGTTTTAAAAAATGAACGTCGAACATATTAAAAGATGAACGTCCAACATATTAAAAGATGAACGTCCAACATCGAACATTGAACGTCGAACGTCGAATAATGATGTCGCTCCGCTCCTCAAATTATTCTAAAATCGAATGAAAAATGAACAAGTCCTTTGCGTCCTCCGCAACTGGTAATTATAATTTATGAACTCTAATACGATACCATGTTTAAGAATATGTGCACTTAGTTTTTTTACTGAAACTCTTGCCCTTGTTTTTGTCTTTCATTCATCATTTTTACCCTGTGAAACTTTTTTCTATTTCACTGGGGCGATGTTAAACGTTCGATGTTGGACGTTCGATGTTGGACGTTCATCATTTCCAGAAAACCTTCCACAGTCCTTCCGGCGCAAAAAATAACTTAGCGATCTTGGGGTAATGGACGGGGGAATCGAGGCGCTTCTGGCCGGCCGCGGCATGGGGGCCGCGGCGCTTTTTGAGATGTTCGGATTGGGTAATTGCCAAAAATTAGGTTTCGTTAGAAATAAACTTACCCGTTTTTCTGCTCGAAGGTCTTCATAAAATCGACAAGTGCTTCCACTACCGTTACCGTTGTGGCGTTGTAGATCGACGCCCGGCATCCTCCCACGGACCGATGACCTTTGAGGCCGGCGAAACCGTTTTCCAGAGCTTGCTCGACGAACCGTTTTTCAAGCGCTTCGTCCGGGAGTCGGAAGGTGACATTCATCATTGAACGGCTGTCCGGTTGGGCCGTGCCTTTATAAAAATCTCCCGAATCTATTGCTTGGTAAAGAATACGGGACTTTTTTTCATTGATGGTTTCCATTTTTTCAAGTCCGCCAATGGTCTCTTCAAGCCATTTCATTACCAGTTGAATGGCATAAACCGTGAAACACGGCGGGGTATTAAACATTGAGTTCTTGGATGAATACGTTGTATATTTTAGCATTGACGGCAGGGTGTCCGGCACCCTGTTGAGCATATCCTTCCGAATAATCACCATGCACACCCCGGCAGGACCGATATTTTTTTGAGCCCCGGCATAAATAAGACCGAACTTATCCACATCAAATGGTCTACACATGATATCCGACGACATATCGGCGATAAGCGGCACATGGTTTGTATCCGGAAAGGATGCCCACTGGGTCCCTTTTATCGTGTTATTGGATGTGATATGAGTGTAAACCGCATTGCTGCTGAACGTAATATTTTTCGGAATATATGAAAAATTTTTATCTTCCGAAGATGCCACAACCTTGATGGTTTTACCCAGTATTTCGGCTTCCTTTACGGCTTTTGTGGACCAGGTACCGGTATTGACATAGTCGGCGGAATCACCGTTGCCGAGCAGATTCATGGGGATCATGCAAAACTGCAAACTTGCACCCCCCTGGATAAACAGCACATGGAAATTATCATCCAGGCCCAACAGGCGGCGGGTTCTTTCAACGGCATCGTTTATGACATCGTCAAACCACTTGGATCGGTGGCTTATTTCGGTGATGGACATACCGGAATCGCCGTAGTTTAAAAATGAATCCTTGATTTCTTCAAGAACTTCAATGGGAAGGGCGGCAGGCCCGGCGTTAAAATTATAAATTCTGTTTTCCTTCATCTGTTTCCCCTATTTTTTATTCTCAGATTTATTAAGCGTATCCTCCAAAAAGAATTTTATTTGTACAGAACCGTGGAAATATGTCAATCAGTATTTTTCAATTCCCCAGGGCAAATACGTTTGAATTCCTTACAGGGAGAACGCTCCACGACGGCGGGTATCTCTTTCCAACCGACGGATACATATGCCATTCAGCAAAGCGGTATCTTCTTACCTAAGATGATTTTATTAAGATCCATGACTACATCATAAACGATCACTTCAACTCCGTTGTTTTTTGCCTTTCTGAACTCTTCTCCGTATGCCGGGTCTATATGGTCGGCCGTAGTGAATGCTTTTGCATCCATACGTTGTACAAGAAAGAACATTGCACAGCGGTTTCCCTTTAAAACGAGTTTTTGAAGTTCCACCAGATGTTTCCGGCCACGGGCGGTCACCGCGTCCGGGAAGTATGCAATGCCGTCTTTAACCAGAGTGCAGTTTAAGACGGGAGCCGCCCGGCACTTTAACTTCGGATTTTATATTGTTATAGCCCTTTAACTGCCGAACCCGTCCCTCCTCGATGGATTTTTTTACAAGCCTGTTCGGAACCAGGGTATTGACTCCTACAAGGGACGTGGGCATTTTAATTTCCTTTTGGGATTGTCATGAAACGAAAGATATACGGCCCGGCCCGGCTGTGAGCACTCTTTCATGGTGCCTGAATTCGGGCAGTGGGCGGTTACCACTTGGCCGCCGGTAAGGGTGATATCAGCAAGAAAACGTTGATATCTTTTTATTAGGGTTCCGTGTATAAGTTCGGGCCACATCAGGCCGTGTGAGTTTTTTATTGTTTTCGACATTTATTTAAGATTTTGTTTTTGTTGATAATAAATGAATTTTATTGTATATGCAATCGTCGATCCCAATTTAAACTGTTAGACGGTACCTACTGTATAAAAAACTAAAAATCAATATGACACCCGAAATGTTAAAAAAGAGAATCCACATCCTGTACAATCAGTATAACAGACGCGACTATGTTCATCCGGATCCTCTTGAATTTTTATATTTATATAAAGAGATAAGAGACCGTGAAATCGTCGGACTGATAGCATCTTCACTGGCATACGGCAGAGTGAAACAAATACTGAAAAGCGTTTCATTTGTGCTCGATAGGATGAATCCGTCTCCTTATGTTTTTATAAAGAATTCGAGTTATAGATCCTTTTGCAAAACGTTTGAAGGCTTTACTCATAGATTTGCTACCGGAGACCATCTTGCAGGGTTGCTTTGGGGAATAAAAAACGTGATTGCCCGGTTTGGTTCTTTGAATGAATGTTTTTGCCATGGGTTATCGCCGGATGATGATACGGTCATCCCGGCGATAATTTTTTTTACCGGGCAGCTTATTACCGGAAAAAGCGAACCCGGACATCTTGTGGCTTTGCCTGAGAAGGGAAGCGCTTGTAAGAGAATGAATCTTTTTCTAAGATGGATGGTCAGAAAAGACAGAGTGGATCCCGGAGGATGGAAGAATGTACCTTTGTCAAAATTGGTTATTCCCCTTGATACTCACATGCATAAAATAAGTCTGAAGTTGGGTCTTACCGCAAAAAAACAGGCGAACATGAATACGGCTCTTGAAATAACCTCCTGTTTCAAACAACTTGTTCCTGATGATCCGGTAAAATATGATTTTGTTCTAACGCGCCTGGGAATCAGGGATGACATGGATATCAACCTGATTTGCCCTTGACAACCAGTGGACGGTTCTTTAAGCTTCTTTTTTGGAGAAACAAACGGTTATCAATAAATTATTATTGTTGATACCCAATTACGGTTCTGAAGTTCACGGGAGTTGAGCTTTGAACCCCAACCCATTGAATGGTGACCACCTTTTAAAAATGAAACCCATTGTAGAAATTCTAAATCAGGAAGGATTTTTAAAAAGCCTGTTTGAATCGATTCCCTGCGGAGTTCTGATTGTTGATGGTGACAGACGAATTTTAGCGGTGAACAACGTGCTGGAACAGACCTTTGGAATCTCCGGGGCAGAGATAATAGATCAGCGCGGCGGCGAAGCGTTAAAATGCGTGAATGCTTTTAAAAACCCGAAAGGCTGTGGGTTTGCTGAAGAATGTGTCAGCTGTAGGGTTCGCAGCACAGCACTTGAGGCGCTTTCAGGAAATCAAATACACAGGAAAAAGGTAACGTTTCAGTTGTTGGCTGACGGGAAGACAAGAAATTTGCAGTTACTTATCAGCGCTGCTCCCTTCGACCATGAAGGGAAACGGTTGGCGGTTATTATTCTTGAAGACATGACCGAGCTGACCACCCTTCGGCGACGGTTGAAAGCGGATCAGAGCTTTGCCGGGATTATCGGACGCGATGTCAAGATGCAGGAGCTATTCGAAACCATAAGAGAGGTTGCGGAAGTGGATGTTCCTGTTCTCATCCTGGGAGAAAGCGGGACCGGGAAGGAACTGGTTGCTGCGGCGATTCACAACGAGGGCATTCGTGCAAACAAACCCTTTGTGCCGGTCAACTGTGGTGCGCTGCCCGAGGGATTGCTGGCAAGCGAATTGTTCGGACACGTGAAAGGTTCTTTTACCGGGGCGATGCGTGATAAGAAAGGTCGTTTTGAACTGGCGGACGGCGGCACCCTGTTCCTGGACGAAGTGGTTGATTTGCCCAAGGATATGCAGTCAAAACTGTTGCGAGTGCTTCAGGAAGGAACATTCGAGCGGGTGGGTGACGAGAAAACCAAATCCGTGGACGTCCGTATTATTAGTGCCGCCAATCGGGATCTGAAAGACCAAGTAAAAAGGGGTAATTTCCGCGATGATCTATACTACCGTATTGCTGTAGTCCCCATCTATCTGCCGTCCCTCAGAGAGCGAAAAAACGATATTCCGCTTCTTATTGACCATTTTTTTAGAAGGATTGTAAAGGATGGCAGGCAAAATAATCCGGAAATTTCCGATGAGGCCGTTTCCCTGTTGATGGACTACCATTGGCCGGGCAATGTCAGGGAGCTTGAAAACGTTATTCAATTTTCTATCGTTAAATGCAGGGGCCGGAAGATTTTACCCAAAGATCTTCCCGTTGAACTCTACAGACATGATGTGCCTGGAATTTCTCGGGGGCCCTCCCGGAAACTTGATCTTGAGATTGTAACATCAGCGCTTGTAAAAAGCGGGGGCAATAAAGCAAAGGCAGCGCGGCTTCTTGGTGTGGGCCGGGCCACGTTATATCGGTTTTTATCCGACTATCCGGGAGCAATGCCGAACACTAAATAGTTTCCATCCAGAAATGGCCCTTTTTCATAATTTCTGCGTCAATCTGCGGAATTACTTGTGCGGCGTACCACTTGTACGCCTCCGCGTAATTCCTTGATTTGACTCGGGGCGTCCATGCCCCTCGCCCTTACGGGCGGCTATTCAGCCGTCCAATTCTGCTATCCTGCATAAAAATTATGGCTGGATACTAAATACGCACGGAGTCCGCGATCGTGATAAGGAACTATACTTTGGCTTCAATGTAAAAATAAAACGGGGCTCTGGAATTAAGAGCCCCGTTTGTTAATGTATTATCAAAGCGTTATGCTTTTCATCCTTAAGCTTTCTGATAAGCGGCATCCATTTCCCGACGATCATCCATATCCATCAGAACTCTTTCTCTGGCTTTATCAATGCCGAGCTCTCTTCTCTTTTTGTCGATATGGGCAATCATCATGCGGGCCATCTCCTTGGGATCGGGAGAAAATCCCCATTTGCCCAGGCCCTGCTTTTCAAGTCCCTCAAACAATAGTTTGTGGAATTTCGTTTCTTTAACAATGGGAAATGTTACCCCAAAAACGGTGAATACACCCGAGGCAACGAAGTACTGCCCGATGCTTATGGCTTTTTCACTCATCCATTCGGGTGCGGCACCGGCTACGGGTAACTCAGCGATACTATGTCCCAGACCCCCTTCTCGAACCATGGCAGATGCTGCAATTAGAATCCGGCTGTTGTCTACGCAAGACCCCATGCCCAGGACCGGCGGCATACCTACGGTCTCACATACTTCCTGCAATCCGGGACCTGCAAGAATTGCGGCTTCCGGAGAGGTTAGTCCGGCCTTGGCAAGTGCGATCTGAGAGCATCCGGTCTGGAGAACCAGTACGTCGTTTTTGATCAACTCTTTAACCAGTTCCACATGAGCCCAGTCCTGTTTGACCCTGGGGTTGGTACAGCCCACCACGCCGGCCACTCCACGGATTCTGCCGTTGATGATATTGTCATTAAGTGGGGTATAAGATGCCCGGAAAGATCCGCCAAGCATGTAATTAATATACTCGTGGGAAAACCCGTGGATCCCGATATTCTTGATTTTTGGGATTTCTATTTCTCCGGTTCTGTTTTTGAACCGAGAAATAGCCTTGATGACGATTTCGTCGGTGCAGGCACTTGGATTGTGTTCATCCAGTTCCATGTGCTGTGCGCCTTCGATATGACATCTGGGATTGGTGGTGATGAGATGGGTCCCATAACATTCAGCCACCTTGGCCAGTCCCTGTTTGATGCACTGGACATCCACGGTCATCGCATCCACAGCGCCGGTGACCAGCACGGCTTCCGTGGACATAAAGTTTCCTACATGGGGAATGCCGTGACGCGACATCATTTCCGCACCTGAACAGCACATTCCCACCAGATTGATACCCGCCGCCACGGCTTTCTTGGCTGCATCAATGAGCGTGGGCTCATTGACCGATACCAGAATGGATTCAAAAAGGTTTGGTTCATGACCATGAACGATAATGTTGACATGGTCTTCTTTAAGAA